>JAUIJJ010000043.1 GCA_030431385.1 bacterium
GTTACCTTCATCGTCGCTGTGGCTGGTGACTTCTTCGAGCCAGATATCCACCTCGTCGATGGCGAAGGCGTCGTCGCAGAATTCTTCGACGGTCATGAGGATTCCCTCATAGTCGCCGGGATCTTCCAGAGTTTCCAAGGGAACTTCGAGCACTTCTCCGGCGGCATTGAGCAGCGCCGTCGCCGGTGCCGCAGCCGCGTCGTCGCCCCCCTGCTCCGCCTCCTGACAAAGCCCATCCAACTCGCCTTGCTCAACATCTTGAAGGAAACCCAGCTTCTTCAAAGCCCGCGCACGATTTATCAGGTCCATAGTTCAGTTACACCTCTCCTGCGCGTATTTGTTCCACAGCCGCAGGCGCTGGCAACCCGAATGCAGGAAGAACCTTGCGGGAAATCATGTTTGCAATCACCGTCTTTCGATGCTTGGGTGAAGGTGTTGCTGAGGTGCGAAGTACTTCGCCGACCGTAGCACTAGACGGATTCATATGGGAATGGGGTCATGCTGAATTCAGTAGAACTCTTTGCAGGCGCCGGTGGACTTGGAATGGGCGTCAGTCTGGCAGGGTTCAAACCACTCGCTGTCATTGAAAGGGACAGGTGGGCCTGCGATACGATTCGAGAAAACATCTCACGGGGTCACCCCTTCGTTCGGGAATGGCCTCTATGGGAGGGAGATGTTCGCGATTTTGATTGGTCGTCGATCGAAGAGCGCGTCGACCTCTTGACCGGCGGCCCACCATGCCAACCGTTCTCGCTAGCCGGGAAGCACCTCGCCTTTGGCGACGACAGAGACATGTTTCCAGCCACGGTCAACATCGTGCGAACCCTTAGACCGAGTGCCTTCATCTTTGAAAACGTAAAGGGACTGACCAGATCGAGCTTCGCGAATTACTACCAGTATATCCTATTGCAGTTGGAGTTCCCCGAAGTATCACGAAAATGTGGCGAAACTTGGATGGACCATCTCAAAGCACTACAATCCGAGAAGACTGCGGGCGATCTACATGGCAGCGGCTTAACATATAATGTCGTCCCAACGCTTATCAACGCTGCAGACTATGGAATTCCTCAAAAGCGCGAACGAGTATTTATTGTCGGGTTTCGCTCTGACCTTGGTATCAATTGGTCGTTTCCCGAACCAACCAACAGTTTCGATTCACTGTTACATTCTCAGTGGGTATCGGGAACATATTGGGACCGGCATCGAATCTCAAAGAGGCACCGACCATCACCTCCTCAGCGGAGCCAGCGTCGTGTAGAAAGTTTGGCGTCTTCCATGTTTCCACCCGAACATGCACCATGGAGAACAGTTAGAGACGCGTTGTCTGGAATTCCTGACCCACAGAAGTCCGCTTGCGATTGGCTGCCCAACCATCAGTTCCAGAGTGGCGCAAAGTCGTATCCCGGTCATACGGGAAGTCCAGTCGATCTCCCCGCGAAGACGCTAAAAGCTGGAGATCACGGCGTCCCGGGCGGCGAGAACATGATGGTTTCCGAGGATGGCACACTCCGTTACTTTTCGGCACGTGAATCAGCACGATTGCAGACTTTCCCTGACAGCTACGTGTTCCACGGATCGTGGTCGGAAACGATGAGGCAGTTAGGAAACGCGGTACCGGTTGCTCTTGCAAGAACCGTCGTCTCTTCAGTCGCCGAAAGACTCCTTGAATTTGAGTTCCAACAATTGGGCAAGGGCGTTCGAAAACGGATTTCCGCATGACCTCAAAGATCACGCCTTACAATCCTTTGGAGAAGCGAAATCTCGCAAAGAGCGTATGCATCGCGATGATTCGCCAGCCAGCTACGCCATTGGCAGAAGTACCAGTCTTCGAGGGAGCCGGTATCTACGCTATCTACTATGTGGGCAGCTTTAAACCGTACGCCGAAATTGCAGAGCGCAATCGAGATGGAAGGTTTTCGGCGCCAATCTATGTTGGCAAAGCGATCCCCAGCGGAAGACGAAAAGGCAGTAGTTTGGAGGTCATCGCGGGAAGAGCACTAAGTAAACGGCTGCAGGAGCATGCCTCCAGCATTGAGTCCGCAGAAAATCTCGCCTTAGCAGATTTTGCCTTTCGCAAGCTGGTCGTGGATGACATCTGGATTCCGCTCGGGGAATCACTTCTCATTTCAACTTTCAGCCCCGTTTGGAATGTGCTCATCGACGGATTTGGAAACCACGATCCTGGAAGCGGTCGATACAAAGGGATGCGGCCTCGCTGGGATGTCCTCCACCCCGGGAGACCTTGGGCATCCAAGTGCACACCAAGACCCGAAGACTCAAAACTCCTCACTCTCGAAGTTGAGAGCCATTTCAAGAATAACCCGCCCCGAACCGAAGAGGACCTGGAGTCAAAGTAGCCAACCGAGCGGCCCCTTCCGAACCTGCCGCGCCCTCCGACTTCGCATTGACATATCCCGTCGCGCGGGCGGAAAGATTCGCCCTTTGCGACGTGTCGAAATCACATCCGATCACCCAATGGGGAGTGGCGTTTGAGTCAACAATCCGAGCTGCGGCTTACTCTTGAGAACGACGAAGTACTCGATTTTTCCAACCGCAATGAAGAGAAACTGCAGAAACTCGAAGAGCAGTTCGATGCCAAGCTGGTTCTGCGCGGCAACGTCCTGAAGATCATCGGCGGCGAGGACCAAGTCGGTCGCGCTCATTCCGCCATTCGCGAGCTCCTCGAAGTCCAGAGACGCGGCAGCCGCTTCACCCCGCAACAGTTCCACCACGCTCTGCGCGCGGTTGGGTCGCGGGAAAAGGGTGAAGCTCATTCCGGTACCAAGGGCGACAAGAAGGACAACTTCGACAAGCCGCTTTCCGAGCTGTTCCTCGACGAAATCCCCGTGCCACTCAAGCGGCGCAAGCTCTCGCCGATCACCCCCGGCCAGAAGCGCTACATAGAGGCGATCCGCCAGAAGGACATCGTCTTCGGCATCGGCCCCGCAGGCACCGGAAAGACCTACCTCGCCGTCGCCATGGCCGTGAGCGCACTGCTCTCGGGTAAGGTGAGCAGGATCATCCTCTGCCGCCCCGCCGTTGAGGCTGGCGAGAAGCTCGGCTTCCTCCCCGGCGACCTCCAGGAAAAACTCAATCCATATGTGCGGCCGCTGTACGACGCGCTCTACGAAATGATGGAAGCGGAACGCATCCGCCAAGCCATGGAAACCGGCGTGATTGAAATCGCCCCGCTGGCATTCATGCGCGGACGAACGCTGAACAACGCCTTCGTGATTCTCGACGAGGGCCAGAACGCCACCCCCGAACAGATGAAAATGTTCCTCACGCGCCTGGGCTTTGAATCCCGTGCCGTTATCACCGGCGACCAGACGCAGATCGATCTCCCAACACATTCCAAATCCGGCCTCGTGCACGTTCAGGGAGTGCTCAAGGACATCGACGACATCGCCTTCGTCCACTTCGACCAACGCGACGTCGTGCGCCACGACCTCGTCATGAAGATCGTCGAAGCCTACGAGAAGTTCGAAGACAAGCGCCCGAGTTAGAGAGCGGCGTTATTCAAATTCCCATTGAATATCATCGCTCTGGGGGGCACGATTAGTAGTCCGCTCACCGAAGGCTGATCATGCTGTTGACGCGCGAATTTCTACTTCTCTCCATCGATAATGAATCGGGCCGGTTCGTTGGAGTCAGGTCGGACGAAGGCGCGTCGGTAGTGCTCTTGGCAGACCTTGTTCGTGAAGGTTATATCTCGATCGAGGATAGGAGAGTTCAAATTCAAGACGACGGCCCGACCGGTGAGTGGCTGCTCGACGGAGGTCTTGCCCGTGTTAAGACTGCCAAACGTAACACAATCAGGTCTGTACTCGGACACATAGCCGCCGAGTGGACTCCGCTTCGAATGCGATTGGTAGAAGAATTAGTCGCCGATGGTGTCCTCCGCGAGGACAAATGCCGCAACCCTTTCATCTTCCAGAATGCCTGTTGGCCGACCGAAGATCCTTCGATCGAGGAAGAAACACGGTCGCGACTCAGGCGGATCCTCATCGCCCACAGAACCCCTTCAACAGACGATCTTGTGCTAATCACAGCCGTGCGATACTGTGGCCTACTCGAGCAGTTCATCCCCAAGAATAACATTGAAGCGGCCGTAGATAGAGTGCGGGAACTGACCGACGGGCATCCATTCTATCGCGCATTAAGGACCCGCAGGGAAAAGAATTCTGCCGCATTCCGCCGCGTCATGGTAGTGATATTATCAGGCATGTTCGGTCCGATAGTGTACTCACTCCTAGTTCAATGCTGGCACTGGTTTTTTCCTTAGTTCAACGAACCAGTGGCGGATACACAGCACCGGCATTTCCTTTTGAATATCAGAAGCCTTCCCGCGTAGGGTATGCATCACACCCACCGGAGGTCAGCCATGCTGCTCACATACGAATTTTTGCTCCTCTACATCGACAACGAGTCCGGCAAGTTCGTCGGAACGATGACGGGCCACGGCGCGTCGATGGCGCTCCTTGCGGATCTTCTGCGAGAGGGCCGTGTCTCCATCGCCGAAGAGAAGCTCCGTGTTATCGATGACAGCCCGACCGGGGAGTGGATCCTCGACGAGGGCCTCGCGCTGATTAAGACAGCGAAGGATGATGAACTAAAGACCGTCCTCCGACACATGGCCGCCGGTTGGACTCCCCTTCGAAAGCGCTTGGTGGAGGAGTTCGTAGCCAAGGGCGTGCTGCGCGAAGACGAGCGCCGCATTCTGTTCATTTTTCCGAAGGCCTGCTGGCCGACGGCCAACCCCTCCAGCGAGGAAGCGACGCGCTCCAGGCTTCGCCGGATCCTCATCGCCCACAGGGAGCCCTCAACCGACGACTTGGCACTAATCTCAGCGGTCCGCTCCTGCCACCTGCTCGAGCAGTTCATCCCCAAAGAAAACATGGAGGAGGCCAAAGAGCGCATGCGCGAGTTGACCGAGGACCTGCCTGTCTACCAGGCCATGAAGAAGATCAAGGATGAGAACGCGGCGGCAGCCGCCATCGCCGCTTCCGTAGCGACAACCACCGCAATCATTCCGACGATCATCAACTGATCCACCGCTTTTCCCGATATTTGGTCGCGAAAGTCCCGAATTGTTGGCTCGAGGGATTTTTCGTCGCGCTTCAGACTTGACCTGCTGAACAGCACAGGGGAACCTCCCACGGAATAACTAATATCTGGAGACGACCGATGAACAAGAAAGCGGCCATCGTCCTTCTGGCAGCAGTCAGCATTTCGCTCGCAGCCCCCATCGCGGCGCATCGTTATCGCAGCGCCACCAATGACCATCCCCTGCGTCTGGTCGGCTATGCCCTCCACCCCGTCGGCCTTGTCCTCGAGTTCGCCGTGATGCGCCCCGTCCACTGGGTCGTATCTCGACCCCACCTCGATGTCGCCTTCGGCCATCAGGCCCATATGAAGGAAGACGGCACTTACTTCGAGTGGAAGCATGGCGACTACGAACCGTCCATCGCGGTTGAGCGCGCAGCGAAAGCACAGCGCCAGAACCCGAAAAAAGACATGGAAATGAAGGCAGATAAGAAGGAAGCAGTGAAGAAGGAGAATGGCCGCACGCGGCCCGGCACGGCCAAGTAGTTGGCTCCACCCTTCCGTTTCAAGACTTTCCCGCCCAGTCTGCCCTCGCGGCAGGCTGGGCGGTTCTTGTATTAGGCGTCCCTGCCAATGACTCACCCCGCAGTTAAACTC
Organism: bacterium; assembly: GCA_030431385.1. Lineage (GTDB taxonomy): Bacteria > Sumerlaeota > Sumerlaeia > SLMS01 > SLMS01 > JAUIJJ01. The sequence goes on from JAUIJJ010000043.1 coordinate 5,704, forward strand.
AGCCGCGTCAGCCGAAAGTTTCGGCGCAACGCCCAGCCCGCTCTCGACGCCGTCTCGCTAGAAGTCGCCGTCGGCGAGCGTGTGCTCATTGCTGGGACCTCCGGTTCCGGCAAAACGACGCTGCTCAACCTCGTCGCGGGGCTTGATCGGCCTGACAGCGGCACCATCGAAGTCTTCGGCCTGGACATCGCGCGCATGAGCGAGGGGCGGCGCGCACGGCTCCGCGGCGGCGAGATCGGCGTCGTGTTTCAGCACCACCTTCTCCCGCCCGGCCTCACCGCCGAGGAAGTCGTGGCCGCGCCGCTGCTCTGGTCGCGGGAAGCACAGCTCGACGAAGCCATCCGCCACGCGCGTCACCTTCTGGAGAAGCTCGAGCTCACAGCCGACGAAGCCCGCCGGCCAGTGCAGAACCTCTCGGGCGGCCAGCGGCAACGCGTCGCCTTTGCGCGAGCCATCGCGCCCGACCCCCAGCTCCTCCTCGCCGACGAACCAACCGCCCAACTCGACGAGCGAACCCGCGAGCTGATCTACGGAGAACTCATGGCCTGGAGCGCCGAACCGGAAAGAACGCTCATCCTCGTCAGCCACGAGCAACTGCCCGAATACCTCCAAAGCGAGTTCCGCCAAATCGCGCTCGAACACGGCAGGCTGGTAAGCGAACTAAACCCCGCATAACCACTCCGGGAGTTCCCTGATTTTGCTCAACATGCAAGAATTTCCTTGAAGCTCTACGGGCTGTTCCGGTGCCATCTATATCGCGTCTCGCGTGCTACTGTTGTTTACGCTGAAATTCTCGCAGACTGGATCATTCTCAATGAGCGCAATGCCCGAAATCCCCAAAAAACTGTTCTACCGCATTAACGAAGTCGCCGAGATCATCCGAGTCGAACCGTATGTTCTCAGGTACTGGGAAACGCGTTTTCCCATGTTGAAACCGGAGCGGTTCGATAACGACGAACGCCGCTACCGTCAGAAGGATATTGAGCTCCTGCTCAGCATCCGCGCCCTCCTCTACGAGGAGAAGTACACCATCGCCGGAGCCGTCGACCGGCTGAAGCGCGATGCCGCCTCCCCCGTCGCCCACGCGGCTCCTGCCGAGACCCCGGAAGAGGTCCTCCAGCCCGCCGCCGACTCGCCCGATTTCCCCGAGGACGCCGTGCTGCTGCGCCTTCGTGAATCGCTGACAAACCTGCGAGAGGAACTGAGCGACCTCCGCGATACCATCGGCCCGAACGAAGCCGCCGCCGGCTGAGGCGACAATCTCACCAGTAAAAACCAACCGCCGCCCGGAAAGCTTCCAGGCGGCGGTTTTGTTTTGAGTCTGTCGGGTGCGCGGTCAGGTAGCGCGAACTGCCGCGGTTGCCGGCTCGTCGATCAACTGTGCCGTAACGTCGGTTTCCGTGTGCAGGTGACGCTTCCGAGTCAGCACCGCGAGCACCCGCTTCGCGAGGCTCCAGAACGTCTTCAGGATGAAGTAGCTGACGATCAGCATGACGCCAAGCAACCCGAGCGCGATGAGCGGGTTGGTCGCCACGAAGGCCATGGTGCCGATTACAGCGCCGTCTTCGATCAGGCTCGCGACCGGGCTGACGACCGGGCTCGTGCCCGTGCTGTGAGCCGCGAGGCGCGTGGTCGCCTTGGTCGTATGCGAGCCAAAGGCCAGCGTACCGCCAACAATCGCCGCACCCATTTGAACCCCCATGGGGACGTCTCCGAGAGCAGCCGCGCCAATCACAGCGCCAGCGGGAATTCGAATAAACGTGTGAACAGTGTCCCAGACCGAATCGACGGCTGGAACCTTGTCGGCAGTGAACTCCACGCAATACATGAAGATCGCGGGCCAAAGAACCCAATCGCTCCCCAGCACATCCAACCCGGCCGGCAGCGTGAAGCTATCCAGATACCGGTGCATGAGCCCGAGAACGCCGATCGTGGCGTACAGGTTGATGCCGGAGCACCAGCTCGCACCAAGCGCAAGCGACAGGGTGCCGATGATTTGATACATTTCCATTGTCGAGGCTACCTCCTTCGCCGTTCAGACCCCATAAACAAGCGGGGTAACTGCACCGGCAAGCCAAAAAGATTCCGCAGAAAACCAGTCCGGGGACAGTAAGACTGCCAACCCGCACCAAAGGTTCCGCCTTTCTTACACTTGTATGTGTCGTTTATTCAGGCTTGGTTGGATTATTTTTGCGAGGAATCTGCACCGAGGCGCGACCGGACCTCCCGGATTCGCTCGGCGACAGAGGCATTCTGGGGCTGGGATGCGGCCAGGAACTCATAGTGCACAAGTGCCTCGGCGAATTGCCCCAGCCCTTCGTGCCACCAAGCCAAGTGCCCACGAAACCAATCGAGTGTCGGGTTCGCCTGGATGAGCCTTTCCCCTCTCTCGGCCGCTTCATTCAAGTCCTGCCAGCATGCGACCCTGACGATTGACCGGGCCTCGCTTTCGAGCAGCCGCCCATCGACGGCCATCTGTCCGAGTGCCGTTACCTTCTCCATGTCCAGGGACCCGGGCGGATCTAGGTCCATCCCATCGAGCATCGCGGGATCGCGGACGAAGAAGTAATTTTCGAGAGAGTTTTCCAAGTTAAGGAGTTCCTGATCGTCGACCCATCGAGGTGTCGTGTCCTGAATCGCGCGGAAACCGTGCATTGCGATCAATGCATGAAAGATCGCGACATCGCGCTCGGCGAGAAGGAAGTAGTCCAGGTTCTTCTCGATGAGCACCGTTTCCACAAGACCGCTCGCGAGGGTCTTTTGCGCACCGAGAAGCGCATCGATTTCGTGCCCCTCGATATCGATCTTCAGAAACCGGACCGCGTCGACGTCCAGCCCTTCCAAGGTTGAATCGAGCGTATCCACCGGAACCGTGACGACGCTGCCGTCCTCGGGCGAGTCGCCATCCGAGAGCACCCGCGAATGCCCGAGCGTGGGCGAGACGTGAAACCGCAGGCTGGCGGCACGATCCGAGCACCCTCCCCTCGCAAGGTCTACCTGCGGCATTCCCGGCTGTCCATAGCCGCTGGCCAGATGCCTCTCGAGCTTAGCCAAGGCGACCGGGTCCGGCTCGATCAAGACCATACGACCAGTCTCGCCAATAAGCGAAGCGGCCTTCGCCGCCATATATCCCAGCTGCGCTCCGACATCGACATACGTATCACCGGCGCGTAGGACGCGACGCATCAACGGGAACGTCGTGTCTTCGTAGGTTCCAAAGAACATGTTCCGCTGAAACTCGTCCGAGACGTCCAGCTCCAGCGTCATCGGCCCGACTCGCGTTCGCGCAATCGGCGAGAATCCGAGGCGGCTCAGCGACAGGACGGCGCGGATCAGCTTCTCCCGCCGCAACGGCACCCAGCGCTTCATCGCAGACATCAATAGATGGATCAGCATCGACTCTTCAGAACGCCTCTACCCGTAGAATGAGTGGAAAGTTCACGCCGCCGACACCGGTGGCGCAAGCCGCTCGTGCCTGATTTTCCTTTACCCATTCCGCCGCCGAGCCAGACTGCTCGTGGAATACCGACGAAATCCACTTCTCCGCGAACGTGCCGGAGAGGAATGAAACGGGCTGACATGACACGCCGCTTACTCTCACTGATCGTTATCGCCTCCATTGCCGCACTCCTGTGCTCATGCAGCAGTTCGCGCAGGCCAGTTGTCCTCGACTACGACACCTACCAGATCGTCACGATCGGAGACGTGTCGTACACGACTCCGAATAACGTCGAGTTGGAAAGCCGCGGCCGGAGTTCGGTCGTACACAAACTGAACGAAATCGGCGGCGCCACGATGAAGGTGAGCGTCGACACCAGCCCGCCCCGAGACCTCTCCTTCGACGCCGACGCCACCCGTCGCCAGTTTCTCCACAGCATGAACAAAGCGCAGTCGCGCAGCGCCCAGTACAACGAACTCAACGGCGTGCGCCGCGTAAAGATCACAGCAGACGGACGGGACCTCTCCGGGAAGCACACCTACGGAACGCTGACGCTGCTGCGCAACTCAGACACCACAGCGATCCTCTCCATCGTCGGCCCGTGGGAGTATCGGGGCCAGATCGACAGCTTCATGGAACGCATGATCCCCAAAGTCCACCTCCCCGGCCCCACCGACGAAGAGAAATTCAAAACCTTCGAACAAGAATGGGCCGAACAACAACACGCAAATGAAATGGCCGGTATGTAGTCAGGCAAGACCTGACGAAAACCAAGGGCTACCATCATTGAACGGCTAAGCACCACTGGGATCGCCAGCGGCCCGCTGGCGCGTATATCAACTCGGCTTTCCTCCACTCGCTGGGGCGCATCGCGACTCGCCATCCCCACCACCCACTCGCGCGTATTGCAACCTAACTACCTCCACAGTCCGCCACACCGCATTCCGGTCCCGAAGGGACCACCCAATGGTAGCCCCGGGTGACCAACGGGAACCCGGGGTCCCGCGCCGATACAAACCCAACCCTGAAAGGGTTGCCCAACACTGGCGAACACGTTATGCATACGATCAAAACGCCACTAATCAACAGGTCAGGAGAACTGGGCGAACACATTCGTGGTCGGGTTTCATAAGTATGTGGTAAACTCTGGTTCCCTACGGCCACTCACGAAGTGCGAAAACCGATGAAGGTGATAATCCTTTGAATGTCGGGCGCCACATGGGTCGACAGTGGCGCGCTAACCGAATCTCGGCGAGGAAAATTGTAGGATCACTTATTCGCTTGCCAGTAGATGGTCGATTCGATGCCTCGCGCTCTAATACGTTACCCCCGAGCAAGACGAGCGCTTCTGATCAGTCGTACCCTTAACGACTGACAACAACCTGAATTCCCCCGATGGTAGATCGTAGATTTCCAACTCATTTGAGTCGCGGAACCAAAGGTACTGATATTCATCCCACTCGACCATCTTTGTCGTCTGCACCCTGTGGATGACGTGCTCCTGACCTAAAGTATAGTGGTACGCGGGATCGTAATCGAATGAAAGCAGTTCCTCGCCGGTCCGGATATCCAAACAGTGCACTCGACCGGAATAGACCACCAACCCAATCTCTGAGGGAAACAATGGGTTCGAAATGTTTACCCAGTGAACACTAACAGGCTTAGACCAAAGGAATTCTCCGGTAGCAAGATCCAGACAATAGGTCGTGCCAATACTGGAAAGCTCAGGAGAATTCCAATCCGCTGTGCTAACTAACAGGTAGTCACCCATGAATACGCTGAACGCATCCAGAGACTGCTCGGTGTGCCATGTGTATCTGCCGTACAACGACTGGACCTCAATCTGATCTCCTAATGATCTAACTGTATAGGAAAGATTCTGGAGGCAGTTTTCCTTCAAAGGTGCCCACCAGATTTGAAAGTCCCGGTACTCGTCGTACGATACCATTGCCCTGATTGGTTCCGATCCTTCAGGCAGCGGAATATCTTGAAGATACTGTGCACCCTGTGATGAATCGATGGCTATCTCGCGTATCCTTCGACGATCTCTCTCATAGACCTCGAAGGTACGTCGCCCGGTAATCGAGAGAAGTTCGGCCTTTTGAATTCTTTCGTTTGTCGATAAGGTTCCTTCATCTCCCAGCTCGACCACGAGCACTTCATCGTCGCCGTCCAACAGGATCAATTCTTCACCGGGGCACACGTGCAAGGTCGCATCTGGAAACTCTATATCGGTCTGGATAGCAGACAGTGACCGCCCGGTCCCTCGGTCATATGTGGTAAGCAGCCCATCGGTTCCTAACACCAATAGATACAGATTGAGAGGAACGGCATCAGAAAACTGGTTGTTCGCAAACCGGTGAGATCCATATCGCGGTAAACAGTTCTCGCAGCCTATAATCTGGTTCACCTTGCTGCTGCTCGGGGTGAATCGTCCCTCATTTCCTTTTGCTCCGCGACAAGCGAATACACTAATTAGGGTGGTGCAAACTGCGACTATGCAAACAACTCGGGTAAGAAACACAGTGAACTCCTTACTTCCAACATCCTCTCTCCCCTAAAACATCCACCTCAAGATATCCGGAACCCTCTCGCTCCAGGCGGATTCGTTGTGTTGGTGGTTGAGGCCGATGGTGTGGGTGAAGTGGGGGCCGAGGGATTCGCCGGACCTGAGCATTGTGTCGCGGATCATGAGCGTGTTCGTGGCATCGTCGGCGCTTCTGCCGGTGTGGCCCGAGTCGAGCCAGACGCGGGCTCTGCGCTTCGGGCTGCGCTCGGCGAGTTTCTCGAACTCGTCGGGAGCGAGCCAAAACGCCGATGACAGCGCGGCCACATTTCCGAAGGTATCGCGGAATTCGTGTGCGGCGTAGAAGCCGATCAATCCGCCCATGGAACTGCCGATAAAGCCAGTGCTTTCCGCTTCGGATTTCGTGCGGTAGCGTTCGTCGATGTAGGGTTTCAATTCGTCGCGCAGCATGGTAAGAAACTCTCCGGCGCGACCCCTCGCGTTGTTGCGCGTGATGAATTCCGGTGCGTACTCGGGTATGCGGTCGGAGGTGTTTCCAACGGCCACGATAATGATCTCGGGGATGTCTCCTCGGTTCGTGAGCGCCTCCGCAGCGGTATCAATCGCCCACGTTCCGAAGGGGCCGCCGGGGACGAACACGTTCTGCCCGTCCATGGCGTAAAGCACCGGATAGGTCTTCTTGATGTTCAGGTCGTAATTGCGGGGAAGCATCACGGTGACGGGCCGCGACAGGAACGCGCCGGGTGCGAAGGTAAACGATTCGAAACGCGGACGCTCGTGCGTCGCAGCAGGGCGATAACGATACGCCTCGCCGTCGCTGATCCACAATTCTTCGGCGTCGGGATGGATGAGCGCGTCCGCGAAGAGCTGCCTCTCGTCACAGGCCACGGCCATCGAATCCGTGCCGAGTGGGAGCTGAATCTGAAACGTTTGCCATCCGCCTTCCGTCGAATCTTCCGACGGCGTCACCGTCGGTTTCTCGCCAGAGACAGTGACCGTGAGGCTTTCGCATTCGCCATCGATGTGAAGCGAAAGCGTTCGGCTATGCGCCGTCGACTCGGCGGAAATCGGGTCGAGCTGACGGACCAGTTCCACGGAATCCTGATCGCTGAAGAGTTTCCAGTCGCGCGGCCTTAGGTAAAGACTCGGCGTGAACTCGCTGCCGTCGGGGAGGTCGAAGCTGATGCACCAGAGGTCGTCGCCGCACTCGTACATGGCGACGGACTTCAGCGCGTCGCCGGCTCCCATCTCGGCAAGTTCAGAGCCAATAAAGAGGCGCTGATCTGCGGGGACGTCTTCACGAACTTTGAAGTCAAAGACCCCCCCCGGCAATGCGACCGGGAGGGCGAGGAGCGCCGCCGCAAGTAGATCGCACAGCGGTGCGACGCGGCTACGATTCATCGAGGCCGAGTCGCTTGCGCTCGGATTCCAGCGCCTCGTTCAATCGATCGAAGACGCGCGACTGAATCCGCTCCTGGACGTTCTCTGCCATGACTTCCGCCGTTGTTTCCTCGCCGGAAAGGAACAGGTTGAACGCCGGGTTGATCACATCGCCCTCTACCGTCCCGAGGAGTGGGATCTGGGGCCGACGCTTGGTGAGGCGAAGCTGCGTCATGAAGGTTTTGTTGTAGGGATACTTGGATAGATCGAGATCTTCCCAAGCGGAGAGACGCACGGGGATGTTGCCGACGGCTTCGGCCCAGCGCCGTTGTATCTCGTCGCTGGTAAAGTACTCGAGGGCCTCGTAAGCGAGGTCGCGATTTTCACTAGAGCGCAGGATCACGCCCTGCTGCCCGCCGAGGTTGCTCGACGACCAAGCCTGAATTCCCAACTCATCGACGAGGGACGGGTCGACCGGCTCGAGGCCGAGGCGGTCGATGTCGCGCTGCGGCGGCGCAGGGACGAGCGCGATGTCGAAGTCCAAGCCCGAGTTGCGAAACTTCTCCACGTTCCAAGGCCCGGTGAGCGCCATGGCGTATTGCTGGTTGAGAAAGCCGGTGTCAGGCCCGAGGCCGCCGATCTTCCAACCGCCGCCCTCGACACCGCTCTCCATGATGCGCTCGATCATTTCCAACGCGGCGACTGTATTCGGTGAATCGAAAGCGGCTGTCGCGCGGCCATTTTCGTCGAACTCGACAAACTCCGTGCCGTACATGTTATAGAACGGGAGCGTGAACCAAAACGAGCCATAGATCGCGTAGCCGTAGCGATTCTCACCGTTGAGAATCTTCCCGTATTCGATCAGCTCGTCCCAATCGCGGGGGGCGCGGTTGGGGTCGAGGCCCGCCTCGCGCAGCTCGCTCGCTTTCTGGCGGAACATCGCCCTGTTCCAGAACAGCGCGACGGTCGTGGTCTGAGCGGGGAGGCCGTAAAGGTGAACCTCGCCGACGCGGCTGACGGTTCCCTCGTCGAATGTCGCATGAACGAACTCTTCGCGGGCCTCTTCGATGCTACCGTAACGCTTTTTGAAGCCCTCAAGCGTATCAATGGGCACCAGCGCTTGTCCGAATGCGAGGTCCGTCACCGCGCTGGAATCGAGTATCGCGATGTCGGGTGTGATGTTCGCCAACGCGGCGGTCTTCAGCTTCGTGAACATGTCGCCGTAGCTGACGTAGTCCACCTTCACCGTGATGTCTTTCCCGGTCTCGGCTTTGTAACGCGCCTCGAAATCGGCCATGATCACGCCAAAGGCATCGGCCTCTTCGCCACCAAAGCCTTGCCAGATTCGGAGCACGTTTTCTTCCGAGCGACGATTCTCTCCGCTGCACCCGGCAAGTGCGACGGCGCCCAGGATCAGGATCGCTATCAGTAAACGACGCGGCATCATTACTCCTTAACCGCCCCGGCCGTGAGGCCCTCGAGGAAGTATTTTTGAAGGGATAGGAACAGGATCGCGATGGGGATAATCGAGAAACATGCCCCCGCCATGATCTTCTCCCAATCACTGCCGAACTGCCCCTTGAATTGTTGCAGGCCGACGGGAAGCGTAATCACGGGCGACTCGCCGCCGGTGGTCACGATGAGCTGCCAAAGGAAGTTCGACCACTGGCCGACAAAGACCAGCAGGAACAGCGTGACCATAATCGGCAGGCAAAGCGGTATCACGATGGTTTGAAAAATCCGCGCCTCGTTGGCACCATCAATCTGAGCCGCCGCGAAGAGGTCGCCGGGAATTTGCGAGATGTACTGCTTGAGCAGAAA
>JAUIJJ010000044.1 GCA_030431385.1 bacterium
GCAGGGAGGCTCATTTGCGACAGGAACGGCTCGGCGATTTCCGTGACATTCGCCTGCCCGTCGGCGAGTCGAGCAAGAATCGCTCGCCGTGTCGGGTCGGCAAGCGCCGCAAAAGTCTGACTGAGTTGGTCGCGCATCAATGAAACCTTTTGTTTAATTAACTCAATGGTTAATAAGAGGGCGGCGGATGTCAAGGGTGAATACATCACACAACCCATGGAGTTTAACCCTTGATGAAGCATCCGGGTTGAATGTCTACTTACAACCAATCTGAGAGCCATCTCGTTTGAAAGGCCGTAGTCATGCGCATTTCATTCTTAGGCGCCACGGCGCTTGCCTTGGTACTGTCCGTACTTGGCGGAGCTGTTTTCGCCCTCTCCGGGAGTGGCGATTCTGCCATTGGCGCACTCGACACCCTCGCGCCGAATCCTGGCACCGCATCGATCCCGCCGACCGCGACGCTCTCCGGAGCGACCATTACATATTCGGGAGCGAGCGACTCTTCAGGGATCGCCCAAGTGGAACTTTGGGCGCGCGAGGAGTCCGGATCATGGGCCTTCACTGGGCAGTCGGATCCCGCAGCATCAAGTTCCTTCCTATATGTTCCGGGAGCGACGACGACCTACTACTTCGATTTGGTGGGGGAGGACACACTCGGGAACCGCTCGCCAGCCCCCTCTGGCAGCTCTGGTACCGGTCAGGGCGCTACCATGTTCACGACCTCCGTCAACGATTGGATGCTCTTAAACTCATGAGAACACTTCGCGCTCTCCTTGTCTTGATCGTCCTGTTTGCTCCGGTCTCAGCCCTTGCGGCTCCGACAGTCAGCAACGTGCAGTTCACTCAGCAAGCCGATGGCTTCGGCTCTACGGAGATCATCGCCACCTATGACTTGGCTTCGCCCAATGGCGATGCGGAAGTCACGTTGCTCTATTCGCTCAACGGCGGTGGCGACTTTACGACCGCGACCTTGACGACTGGCGATGTCGGTTCCGGCGTTTCCCCGGGGACCGGCCTATCGATAACTTGGGACGTTTCGGGAGATGTTCCCGGCACCGAGTCGAGTAACGTCGTGCTCCGCGTATTGGCAGAGGACGGTGTCGCGATCCCCCTTACAATCACGAGCAGCGAGACCGACGACATACATCAAACTGAAACGCAGCTCATCACGTTTACATTCGACGAAGCAGTGAGCGGTTTCGATGCGTCGGATGTCACTCTCGTCGGAGCAACCGGCGACAACTTCACACCTGTTTCGGATTCTCTCTACACAATGGAGATTACCGGAATCGGCGGTACGCTGTCGGTCACGGTGGCCGGGAGCGCCGCAGCATCAAAGGCCAGCGGCACCGCCACGCTCGGGGATTCGATCTCGAACTTCTATCAGGACATTCGAACCTTCGAACTCCAAAACTCACCGCTCGTCGAAATGGAAGTTATCAGAATACCCGCCGGCGAATTTGTCATGGGATCACCTGCTTCAGAAGGAACCCGCGAGTGGGATGGGACCGACGAAACCGAGCACGACGTCGTCATCAGCAACGACTACTACATGGGTCGGACCGAGGTCACCCAATCGCAGTGGCATGCCATTGAGGGGAGCTTCCCCGGTGGCGACCCCACCGAGGCGTGGGGTCTTGGAGATGACCGACCCGTCTATTCACTCTATTGGACGGAAATGGATTCGTGGCTCGCGGACCTGACCACGGCGATGGGGGGAACCGATGTGTTCTCCATGCCGACAGAGGCAGAAATGGAATACGCAATGCGAGCAGGAACCACCACCCCGTTCAGCTTTGGCAATTCGGCAAATCTTGACTTTCCTTACATCGAGGCAACATGCCCTCCGGCCGAGACATTGCTCGGCGACAACATGTGGTACTGTGCGACACCGGGTGCGGATGGTAAGGCTCAGGTCGTCGCCCAGAAACCCGCCAATCCGTGGGGGCTGTATGACATGCACGGGAATCTGTGGGAAGCGACTGCCGACTTCTACGGAACCTACCCTTCAACACCACCAGCCGTCGTTGACCCCACCGGCCCTGCAACCGGCACAGCAAAAGTCATCCGCGGAGGAGTCATGCTGAGGGCACCTTCCGCCGCGCGCTCTGCCAGACGCTTTCGTTTCTCTTCTTACACCACCTTTAGGGCGCGCGACATTGGCTTCCGTGTAACCATGGTCAACCCGATGACTATGACAATCTCCTCCCGCGCAGCAGGCGACGGCCGCGACACATCCAAGCAACTGGTCACCTTCAACTTCCAGGCAGAGGTCGGAGGCTTCGACCTCTCCGACATCGAACTGCAAAATGGTGTGAAGGAGAGCTTCAAGAAAGTCTCCAGATCCAAGTACACGCTCGAAGTCTCCGCCGCAGAAGGCACCCCCCAAGTGAAACTCCTCACGCAAGGAATAACCGTCAACGCCCCCTACACACACATAGAGGTTGTTAGGGAGTAGGGGCGAGCGCTCCAAACTTGAACCCGCAATAGCCAACCCCCGAAACTTGGCACGACCCTTGGATACTGACTGGTCAGTACTCAGTTAAGGACGGGGCCGTGCCTCCCAAGAACAACACCAGAAAACTAGAGATTCTTCAGGTCACCGATCAGCTATTCCGTCAGGGCATGGGACAGGATGTCACGATTGAGGATGTCGCCCGCGTCGCCGGGATCAGCAAGGGCACGGTCTACCTTTACTTCGACACCAAGGAAGAGCTGTTTTTCCGCGCCGAGCTGTACCGTATGGAACACCTCGTCGCGACACTTCGATCCAGGGTCGACTGGAACGCAGAGTTTTTCGACCGCCTAGTCGTGGCTTTTCAGTGCATTGAGGACTTTTTCAAGGACCGTGTTCCGATCTTGCGAGTGCATCAGTTCATTCGCTCCGCCCCGGGGCCTGAGACCAAGAAGCGACAGCGGGAGTGGCGCATGACAAAGTCGATTCTCGACAAGTACCTGACCGGCCTCATGGAAGAAGGCATCGCCGAGGGAATCATCCGCAGCGATGTCAAAGCCTCCGTCGCCTCGCGCCAGCTGATGGCGCTCATTAAATCACGACGCATGGACATGATGAGCGCACAAGAATTCATTCCCGAAGTTGAGGAGATGTTATCGTTGTTTGTATTCGGAATAGTCGACGCCACCCAGAAGCACAAGCGCCTGTTGGCGCGCGCGGAAGGGCACGTCACCCAATGAGTTTACGATTCGCAAAAGCGATGACGATTGTCGCAGCGCTCAGCGCGTTGGCCGGTTGCGCCGCGAAGATCCGCGACGTCCCCGCCCCTGTTCCGGTCGGCGAGGACTTCCGCGCGACGGGCCAGTCGCAGCTCTCTGTCGAGTGGTGGCGGGACTTTGATGACCCTGTCCTCGACGCGCTGATGGAAGAGGCTCTCACCGAAAACTTCACGCTTGGCTCCGCATGGGCGAGGCTGTCGCAGGCGCAAGCTCAGGCCCGCGTCGCTTCCGCCGATCTGTTCCCGACTCTCAACGCAAACGCTCAGGCAGAGCAAAGCTGGACGCGCGAGAAGGTGACAGAGACGACTCCCGCGAGCACCTCTGAAAGCGGCGAAGAAACCCCCGCATCGACAAAGACCGAGTTTAAGATCACAAACGTCGACGAGTATAGCGCCGGGCTTGTTGCAGAGTACGAGCTCGACCTGTGGGGGAGAGTTCGCTCGCTACGAAACGCCTCGCTGCTAGACGTCGTCGCCTCAGCCGAAGACCTCCGCGCCGCCGCAGTGACTCTCACTGCCAGCGTCGCTTCGACATGGTATCAGCTGCAAGAGCAGGAGGGGCAATTGCGCCTGTTGCAGCGCCAGGTCGACACAACTTCCTCGACTCTTCAGATCATCGACGCACGTTTCCGCCGCGGGCTGACTCCCGCGAGCGACGTGCTCCAGCAGCAGCAGTTGTTAGAGTCGCGATTCGAGGAACTGCATCGCGCCGAGGCGCAGGCCGATTCACTCAAGATCGCCCTCGCGATTCTCCTCGGTCGCTCGCCGGGCAATCGGCTAATCGAATCATCCGGCGAGCTGATCTCGCTCCCCGCGCTCCCGGCCACCGGGGTTCCTTCGGAGATCATCGGCAATCGGCCAGACGTGCGCTCCGCCTACACCGCCGTGCAGGCAGCAGATCAACGAATCGCTGCCGCCATCGCGAACCAGTATCCAAGATTCAGCCTCTCTGGGTCATTCAACAGCACCAATGTTGAGTGGAAGGACCTGTTCGACAACTGGTTCGCGTCGATCGCCGCGAACATCGCCGCTCCGATATTCGACGGCGGCGCGAGACGGGCCGAGGTGGCTCAATCGCGCGCGCGGACGCTCGAACTATTCAACGACTATGGCCAGACTCTGATCGAAGCTGTTGGCGAAGTCGAAGAAGCGCTCGGCAACGAGCACCAGCAGCGGCTCATCGTCGAGAGCATCGAGCGCCAGTTAGCAATCGCCAAGCAAGTCACCGAACGCATCGGCGCGGAATACCTCGGTGGCACGAGCGGGTATCTGCGAGTTCTGGACGCGCAGATCAGCCGTCAGTCGCTCGAACGCGAGTTGCTCACCGCGCGGCGGGAGCTCATCGGCTACCGCATCGATCTGTGCCGCGCGCTTTCATCCGGTTGGGAGCTTGAAGCCCCCGAATCACCCGAGTTCATCGCCAACCGTAAAACTGTTTACCCGCTACCAATTCCGCTCCCGGGAGATGTATAATGAGTACTGATCAGCAGCAAAAACCAAAGGACACACTCGGGCGCAAAGCGCTGAGGATCGGCATAGGACTTGTCTTCGGCGTGATCCTCCCACTCGCCGTCTTGGGGGGAGGAGCCTACCTGGCCTACACGTTGATGCAGACGGCTCCCCAGGCAGAGCGCAGCAAGGGCGGCGCAGGCCGAGCAGAGCAAGCGCGCCTCGTTGAAATCTTGAAACTCCAAACATCAGACGAGCAAGTCACCGTCGAGGCGATGGGGACAGTGAGGCCCGCGCGGATCGTTTCCGTTCAGCCACGAGTCGGCGGTGCCATCACGAGCATCGCCCGCGAGCTTGAGCCCGGTGGCGTGTTCGACGAAGGCGATGAGATGCTCAGCATCGACACCGCAGACTTCGAGCTCGCGATCCTTCAGCGTGAAGCGGACGTCAGTCAGGCCAGGAGCGATTTGGAAATCGAGCAGGGCCAGCAGCAAGTCGCCCGCGAGGAATTCGCTCTCCTTGGCCGCAGCATCCCGGATGGCCAGCAGGGTCTCGTTCTGCGCGAGCCGCAACTCGCCCGCGCCAAGGCACAAATCGCCGCCGCCGAAGCCGCGCTCAAAGAAGCGCTCTTGGACCTCGATCGCACCAAGGTCAAAGCGCCCTTTAACTCGATGGTGCAGGAGGAAAACGCCGAGGTCGGCGCCATCGCGTCGACATCATCGATGATCGCTCAGCTTGTCGGCACCGATCGATTCTGGGTCGAGCTATCAGTCCCCGTCGACATGCTGCGTTGGATCGAGATTCCGACGATGAACAGTGGTCAGGGGTCCGAGGTCCGCATCTATGACTCAGCCGCCTGGGGAGCAGATACTTTCCGCACGGGCTACGTTGATCGCTTCACCGCCACCTTGGACGAAGAAAGCCGCATGGCGCGCCTTCTCATTTCCGTTTCTGATCCTCTCGCGTTGGAGGAGGAAAACCGAGGCAAGCCACCACTCCTCCTCGGGAGTTACGTGCGCGCCGAAATCGCCGGGCTGACCCTCTCCGATGCGATTGCCATTCCCCGAGCAGATCTTCACGAGGGCGATACGGTATGGATCAAAGACGCCGACAATCGCCTGCGCATTCAAAGCGTTGATGTGGCATGGCGCGGCCGTGACGAAGTCCTCGTACTCGACGGCCTCAAGAGCGGAGTCGATCTTGTGACGACCTCGCTGAGCGCGCCGGTCGAGGGCATGTTGCTGCGAACCGACGATCTGACCGAAGCACCTACGTCCACCGGAGAAGAATCCGCGACCCAGGCGAAGGCTGACGATCCGACGACCGACACAGTCGAGGAGGACATCTAGTCATGGCGAAGGAACCAACCACACTGGAATACAAGAAGGGCCCCATCGCATGGATGGCCCGCAACAGCGTCACCTCGAACCTCATCATGGCTTTGCTGATCGTCGGCGGAATTCTCTCTGCGATGAACATCAAGCAGGAGGTCTTTCCCGAATTCGCCCTCGATGCCGTCTCCGTGAGTGTCTCCTATCCCGGCGCCAGCCCGGAGGAGGTCGAGCAGGGAATCGTGCTCGCCATCGAAGAAGCCGTGCGAGGCGTGGAGAACGTCGTCGAGGTCAACTCAACGGCGAATGAAGGCTCTGCCCGCGTGCAGGTCGAATACGAGCCCGGCGCAGACGCGCAAAAAATCTATCAGGACATTCAGCAGGAAATCGACCGCATCCGCACCTTCCCCGAGGACGCGGAAGAGCCGCAGATCGAGCTGGCCTCGCGCCGCCGCGATGTCATGGACATGCAAATCTATGGCAACGTCACCGAGTGGTCGCTGCGCAACCTTGCAGAGGAAGTCCGCGATCGCCTACTTCAGGCCGACGGCGTCACGCAGGTCGAGCTCTCCGGCGCGCGGGAATACGAAGTCCACATTCTTCCCAGCCGCGAGACTCTCCGCACCTACGATCTCACACTTCAGGACGTCGCCGATAGCGTCGCGCGAACTTCCATCGAAGTCCCTGGCGGGGGAGTGAAAACTCAAGGCGGCGAAATTCTCGTCCGCTTTGACGAACGGAAAGACTACGCGAAGGAGTTCGCGAGCATTCCGATCCTGACCACTCAGGAAGGCGCGGTCATCCGCCTCGGCGACGTGGCGACGGTGACCGAAGGATTTGAAGACGTCGACGACTTCGCGACCTACGACGGAATGCCCGCCATCGGCATCGAAATTTTCCGCATCGGTGATCAGACGCCCATTAGCGTGTCCAACGCCGTTCGCGCCGCATTGACAGATATCGAAGCCTCACTGCCTCAGGGCGTCGCCATTGCCATCAACGACGACGACTCAGACATCTACAAGCAGCGGCGAAATCTGCTGCTCAAAAACATGGGCATCGGCCTCGTCTTGGTGCTCGTCGTTCTCGGATTGTTCCTCGAACCGCGCGTCGCCTTTTGGGTGACCATGGGAATCCCGATTTCATTCCTCGGCTCGTTCCTGATCCTTCCCTTCTTGGGCGTTTCGCTCAACATGATCTCCATGTTCGCCTTCATCATCGCACTCGGAATCGTCGTCGATGATGCGATCGTGGTGGGTGAAAACGTCTACGAATATCGCAAGGACGGCGAGAGTGCGCTCCAGGCTGCCGTCCACGGCGCTCGTGATGTCGCCATGCCAGTGACATTCAGCATCCTCACCAACTGCCTCACGTTCCTGCCGCTCGCATTCATACCCGGGCGCATTGGCAAAATCTGGTTCGTGATTCCCATCGTCGTGATCTCGGTCTTTATGATTTCGCTGATCGAAAGTTTGTTCGTCCTGCCGTCTCACTTGGCGATGCTTTCGCCCAAGCCCAAGAACATCATTCTGCGCGGTATGCGCCGAATGCAGGGCGGAGTCGCCACCGGTTTCGAGACCTTCAGCGCCAAATGTTTCGCGCCGCTATTGACCGTTTGCATTCGCGCTCGGTATCTCGTCGTCGCAACGAGCATCGCCCTCCTCGCCACTACCATGGCTTATGCACTCTCCGGTAGGATGGGCATGTCGCTCATGCCGAAGGTCGAAAGCGACCGCGCCGTCGTCACGGCAACCCTCCCCGTCGGCAGCCCACTCTCAGAGGCCAACCGCGTGCGCGAACGCATCGAGATGGCCGCGCGACAAGTCATCAGCGACAACGGTGGCGAGCTCCTATCTTCGGGAATGTACACGGAGCTTCAAGGCGATCAGGTCGAGACTGACGTCTACCTCACATCCCCCGAGGTTCGCCCCATCAGCACCACCAAGTTCGCGGAACTGTGGCGGGAAGAGGTCGGCGAGATCGTCGGCGTTGAGACTCTCCGCTTTGAATCGGATCGTGGCGGTCCCGGTGGCGGCGCCTCGCTGACCGTCGAGCTCTCCCACCCCGACGTTCCCACCCTCGAGCGCGCCGCGCGGCGGCTCGGCGAACTATACGCCCAGTTCCCATCGGTCAGCGACATCGACGACGGGTTTGCGCAGGGCAAGGAACAGCTCGACTTCTCCCTCAAACCCGAAGGCCGCAGCATGGGCCTTACTTCCAGCGAAGTCGCCCGCCAGATTCGCAACGCCTTCGAAGGCTCCCAGGCCATTCGCCAGCAGCGCGGGCGCAACGAAGTAAAAGTGCGCGTCATGCTCCCCGAAGACCAGCGAACCAGCGAGTACGACATCGAGCAGCTGATGATCCGCACACCGTCCGGCGAGGAAGTCCCCCTTCGCCTCATCGCAGAAGTTTCACGTGGCCGCGCATACACCTTGATCAACCGAATCGACGGCCGCCGAACCCTCGAAGTCAGCGGCAACGTCACCCCGGACGACATGACCAATCAGGTTCAGGCTGCCCTGCGCAATGACGTCCTCCCGCAACTCCAGCGCGACATCCCGGGGCTTTCCTGGGGATTCGGCGGGCGACAGGAAGACATGCGAGAATCCATGCAGTCGCTCTTCTCGACATTCTTCTTCGCTCTGTTGGGGATCTATGCACTACTGGCGATTCCATTCAGA
The DNA here is from genome assembly GCA_030431385.1 of bacterium. GTDB lineage: Bacteria > Sumerlaeota > Sumerlaeia > SLMS01 > SLMS01 > JAUIJJ01. The sequence continues at coordinate 8,695 of JAUIJJ010000044.1, forward strand.
AGCTACATTCAGCCACTCATCGTCATGTTCGCGATTCCCTTCGGAATCGTCGGCGCGATTCTCGGGCACCTGCTCATGGGATATAGCCTGAGCGTCATTAGTATGATGGGAATCATTGCATTGGCGGGCGTTGTGATCAACGGGGCGCTGGTGATGATCGTCTACGCCAACCAACTCCGAGACGAGGGGGCCGGGGCGTTCAACGCGATCACCATGGCGGGCATCCGTCGCTTCCGCCCCATTCTGCTAACCACTTGCACCACCTTCGGCGGCCTCGCTCCGATGATCTTCGAAACCTCCCGCCAGGCCCGCTTCATGGTGCCCATGGCCATCTCCCTCGGCTACGGGCTGCTCTTCGCCACCGCCATTACCTTGGTTCTGGTGCCGTCACTCTACATGATCAGCGAGGACGTCAAGAACTTCATGGGGAGGATCAGGTCACTTTCCCACTCCCACGACGATCATCCTGCGGAATCGCAGAAGTCGAGCGCATAGGTCCAAGTCAAACGCGGGGTTTCCCGCTTCGATAGGATAGAAAAAGCGGGGGCCGCACGGCCCCCGCTTGTACGTTCAGGAGATGGAGTTCGCGCGGTTACTCGTCGCCGTCGGAACCGATGGCCTCGACCGGGCAGCCCTCGAGGGCGTCCATACACAGCTGCATCTCAACTTCGCCGTCGGGCTGTTTGGAGACGTAGCTGTAACCCTTCTCGTCTTCGCGCTCAAAGTTATCCGGGGCGGTCGCACGGCAGGCGTCGCAGTCGATACAGGCGTCGTCGACGTAGAATTTGCCTTCAGCGTTTTCCGGGTATTTGTTTTCCTTGTCAGCCATTCAGGATACCTCCGATGTGTGCCTGAAATTGGGGTCGAGCTTCATATTCGGTGAGAGCCACGAAACCCACGGCGGGTGTCTGCCTCGCCAAGTGAAAACAGTTGAGTTATTGCAGGTAATCGGGCAAGTGCAATCTCCAATTGTTGCAACTTAATCGACCATTTCCGCTATAAAAGAGACCCCGATTGGCATTAGTTCGCTCCAACCGGGACTGCTGCGCAGTCCAATTTCCACGATCTCGCGCCTCCGCTTCTCTCCCGCCACCCAAAGGAGCCGAATGGCCTTTACCGCGTCGGCCATCCGGTGCCACTCTTCTCTCTTCCTAATGGACCTTTCAGTGCAATTCGGACTATTCGGCGAGCAAAATGAGTCGTACTTCCAGCAGAGTTGAGATTCCCACCAGAGCCGTGATCCGCACGTTGCTCCTGACGGACTTGGTCGACAGCACCAAGCTCGTCGGCCAACTCGGTGATCAGCGAGCGGCAGAGATCGGCGCGACCCACGACAGAATCGCCCGCGATTTGCTCGATCCCTACGGTGGCTATGAGATCGACAAAACCGATGGATTCCTCCTACTCTTCGAGCGTCCAATCGATGCGCTGCGCTACGCCCTTGCCTATCACAACGCCCTCGCAAAACTGAGCGTCGAACTCGACGTACCGCTCACCGCCCGTGCCGGGATCCATCTCGGCGAGGTCATCCTGCGCGAGAACCCGCCCGAAGACGTCTCGCGCGGCGCCAAGCCCGTCGAAGTGGAGGGCTACACCAAGCCCACCGCCGCCCGGCTGATGTCTCTTGCTATCGGGCAGCAAACGCTGATCTCGCGCGTCGCCTTCGATCTAGCCCGGCGCGCGCTTCGCGGTGCCGATGATTTCCCGGAAAACGCCAAGTGGCTCGCCCACGGTCCCTATGTCTTCAAGGGCGTCGATGAATCGCTCGAAGTCTGCGAGGTTGGCATCGAGGAAATCTCGCCGCTGAAACCGCCACCCGGCTCCGAGAAAGCGCGTCGAGCCGTCGCACCCGGCGACGAGATCACGCTCGGCTGGCGTCCCGCCAAGGGGCAGGAAATTCCCAACAGGAAAAACTGGCTCCTCGAAGATAAGCTCGGCGAAGGCGGCTTCGGCGAGGTTTGGCTCGCGGCCCGCGGCGCGGAAAAGCGCGTCTTCAAGTTTTGCTTCCACTCCGACAGGCTCCGCGCCCTCAAGCGCGAGGTCGTGCTCTTTCGTCTGCTTCAGGAAACCCTCGGCGCGCGCGAGGACATCGCCAGCATCATCGACTGGCAGTTCGAGGAACCGCCCTACTTCATTGAATCACAGTACACCCGTGGCGGGAACCTGATCGACTGGGCCAGTGAGCGCGGCGGGATGCGCAACGTCTCCGAAGGCGTCCGTCTCGAGCTCGTCGCTCAGGTGGCCGATGCCCTTGCCGCCGCTCACTCCGTCGGCGTTTTGCACAAAGACATCAAGCCCAGCAATATTCTGGTCTACACTGACTCCGAGCAGCGCCCCCGCGCCCGGCTCACCGACTTCGGCATCGGCCTCATCACTGATCGCTCGCTCCTCGCGGCGCGGGGCATCACGGCCACCGGGCTCACGGAAACAAGCATCAGCAGCGCCGGCGGCACGTCCTCCAATAGCGGCACGCGCATCTACATGGCGCCGGAACTTTTGGAAGGCCGCCCTGCCACCGTCCAGAGCGACCTCTATGCCCTTGGCGTGATGCTCTATCAGATGATGGTCGGCGACCTGCGCCGTGCCCTCGCTCCCGGCTGGGAGCGAAACATCCAGGGCGACGTGCTCCGCGAGGACATCGCCGCCTGTATCGACGGCGACCCGCAGAAGCGGCTGCACAGTACCTCGGAACTCGCGGAGCGCTTGCGGACTGTCCGCGACCGGCAGGTCGCCCGAGAAAATGAAGCCCGCGACAAGGAAGAGTCCCGCCGCGCCCAGCAGTTCATGGAACGTTCGCGCAAGCGCCGCAAGTTCCTCATCACCGCCTTTAGCGGCGTCTTCGTCATCGGCCTGCTACTCGTCGCCCTTGCGATCTATTCAGTCCAGCAAGCCAAGATTGCCGACGTCGAGCGCGAGAAAGCCATCGAAGCCCGCCTCGAATCCGAGAAGAAGGGCGATCAGCTCGCCGACGCACTCAAAGTCGTGACAACTGAAGGCGCACGCGCTGAACGCGAACTCTACTTCTCCCGGATCCTCCTCGCCTCCTCCTATCTTAGCCAGCGTCGCTACGACTTCGCCGAGCAGGCCCTCTGGAGCGCTTCCGAAGATCTCCGGGATGTCGAATGGGGATTCTTGCTATGGCAGACGAACCTCGACCTTCAGGCCATGAAAGGGCACACCCAGCCCGTCATGGGGATCGAGATCGGCGGCGGATCTGAAGGCAGCGGAGCCATGCGCGTCCTCACAGTTTCGCGAGACCGCACCGCAAAGGTCTGGGACCCGCGCACCGGCAACGAGCTCATGACCCTCAAACCCGAGGGAGACCGCCCCGAACTCCCCGCAGAGGTGCTCGAAGATCCTTTCGTCCAGTTCGGCAACGCCTACATCGCGAAGTTTTCCCCCGACGGCAAACTCGTCGCCACCTCGTTCCCGGAAGCTGACCCCGCCGACAGCGTCGTGCGGCTTTGGGATCTGAGCGACCCCACCGCTGCCTTCTACCATACACTCCAGGGGCATACCGGACTCATTACTCATCTGGAGTTTAGCAGCGACGGCGAGCGCATTCTCACCGCCTCGAAGGACGGAACGGCCCGGCTCTGGCAAGTCGGTCGCAACCGCAACGATCCGAGACGAGGACGGGAAGTAGGCAGCATCACTCATAGCAGCGACACATCTGTCCGCGTGACCTATGCAACGCTCAGCCACGACGGGCTCAAGATCGCCACCTGCGGCAGCGACGGCACGGTTCGAATCTGGAATTCACGAGCCAGCATGGGAGCCCCCGACGTCACCCTTGAGGCCCACAATGCTCTCGTCTATCGCGCGGCGTTTAGCAAAGGCGACGACCTGCTCTTCACCGCCGGTATGCGTGGCAGCGGCGGCGTGACACTTTCGCCTTTCGGCGAGGGAAAGCTCTGGAATGTCGCCACCGGCAAACTGATTCACGCATTCGAAGAGGAACTGGAGATTTTCTCCGAGCCAGTCTTCAATACACTTTCTGACGACCTCCTGATGGCGGCCCGCGATGGAGCCATGCGCGACCCGGTCGCAGTCCTCTATCAGACCTCGCGCCGCCCTTCCGACGTGAAGCGAAAGATGATTCTACGTGGCCACGATGGCTCGGTCCTCGACGCAGAATTTTCCCCCGCCGAGCAGGACGGACAACAGTTCGTCGCCACCGCTTCCGCAGACCGCACAGTACGCCTCTGGGACCCCAAAAACGGCGCCGAACAGATCGTGCTCAGCGGCCATAGCGGCGCCGTCCCAAGCGTCGCCTTCAGCCCGCGCGGCTTCTTCGTCGCCTCAGCCTCCACCGACGCCACGGCGAAGCTTTGGGACACGCTCACTCGCCCGGAAATGATGTCCATGGCAGGCTCCAATCGTGAGATAGTCGCCGCTGCGCTTGACCCCGACGGAACGAAGATGGCCATGGGCTACGCCAGCGGCGAGCTAGAGATTCACGACCTCACTTCCGAGGGAAACTACGTCGCTCTGCGCAAGTATGACGAGCCGGTCGCCGCAATCAATTGGTTCGAAGAAGGACGCCTGCTGACCGCGGGTTACGACGGGCGAGCCGACCAATGGCAGATCAGGCTCACGGAACCAGCCGGGAACGTCCTCAATACCATTATCGTCGATCGCCAGATCGAGGAACTGGCCGTTTCCTACCAGGAGGGCAGCGCGCTCTCGATCATCGTCGGCGGTCCCGGTGGTTACGCCCAAATCCTCGACATGACCGACACTAGCAACTCGACCCTCCTCACAGGCATTGCAAGCGACATCAAGTCGGTCGCGCTCGCGCCGGGACTCACCCACGCCGCCGTCGGACGCAGCGATGGAATCATCAGCGTCTACGATCTCCCGTCGGGCACGCTCCGGCACGAACTGAGTGGCCACGAGGGCGCCGTCTCCGCACTCTGCTTCGACCCCAAAGGCGAGCGCCTCATCAGCGGCTCGACCGACCACACGATTCGTCTATGGGACTTCGTCCTCGGTACACCATATGGCAAGAAGGCGCCGTTGAAGGGCCACGAACAGCGCGTCGGATTTCTCGGCTTCGCGCCAGACGGAGCGCGTCTCCTCTCCGCCTCCGACGACCGGACGTTCAAGATTTGGGACTTCGAAGGCGAGCGCGAGCTCTTCAGCTTCGCCCGAGGTTCGGGGCCACTCACCTGCCTCCAGTTCACACGCGATCAGCGCAGGCTCCTCACCGTATCGCGCAACGACGCCGCGCGCATCTTCCAACTCGCTCCCAACAATTCCAAAGACTTCGAGATCGCCGGCGCACTCACCTTCGACGAAAAGTTTCGCCGCTGGCATCAGACTCTCAGCGAGCAACGCTACGACCGAATCAGCAAACGTGCCCTCGACAGCAAGTACATGGTGCTAAACCTCCTCAACACCCAGTCCGAAGACCTCGTCGGCAAAGTCTTCTCCACCATGCAAGACACAGTACAAGACATCGACCCATCAAGCACCTGGGAAGAACTCCAAAAACGATTCCCGGTGTTTACAAGTCCTGCCGAAGAAGAGTGACGAATCCCCATCCACGATCCGACATACTTCGAAGAGCACTAGTGCCTGTCACGAACCAGAACGCTGCGGGCCTGAAGTGGCGCATGACACATTTATCATAGCCTGCGGTTGCAGCACAATGAGCAGCTATCGCTAGTCGCGCATCGGTCCCGACGGGACCACCCGATTTGGCCCCGAGAGACCATCGGGAACCCGGGGTTTCAGGTTCAAATGAGAGCCGACCCTAAAGGGGTCGCCCAAGGAAGTTCAACACCGGATAAAGTGCATACCACTTTGATCACATAGCCTGCGGTTGCTAGGTTGCACCTGTCTTCAGGCGGGTGCGTGCAAAGGAGAGGACGAGCCTCGAGCGCGTTTAAGCGTGCTTTTTCAATGAAAGTATTCAACGCTCCTCGCCGGGCTGAAGCCCGGCGCAACATGGAGAATTGCATGAGGTTCTATTGAGGTTTCGATCAGCCCTACCGGTGGTGACACTTGCCGCCACACCGCCAGTCATTCACCTGCG
>JAUIJJ010000393.1 GCA_030431385.1 bacterium
CCTGTGTTCCGCAGTCGAGTGGGCTGGGCCAAGACCTACCTGCTTCAGGCTGGACTCCTGCAATCCTCGAGAAGGGAGTGGTTCAACATCACAGATCGAGGCAGAAAAGCCCTAGCAGAGTGCGGGGGAGTGCTGGACAACGGATACCTAAATCAGTACCCAGAGTTTAAGGCATTCCAAGGGCGCAAGCAACCTACTGCCGCCCAAGATGAGCCCGAGGCATTAGAGAGTTTGGAAGACGACCTGCCGGAGGAGCGTTTGGAGGAAGCGTTCGGAAAAATTCAGTCGAGGTTGGAGTCTGAAGTCTTGGAAACGCTGTACGGCTGCACCGATTCCTTCTTTGAAGAGCTCGTGATTGATGTATTGCTGGCCATGGGGTATGGCGGTTCAAGAAGGGAGGCAGGCATGCGGATCGGCAAGTCTGGTGATCACGGCGTGGACGGAGTCATCAATGAAGATAAGTTGGGGCTTGAAATGGTGTATGTCCAAGCGAAGCGCTGGAATCCTGACCACAAGGTGGGCGAGAAGGAGATTCGGGACTTTATCGGTGCATTGGATATGAAGAAGTCCCGAAAGGGAGTGTTCATTACTACCTCGGATTTTACGAAGAGTGCGATTCTGGCTTCAGAGAACACTAGTTTTCGGATCGTCCTGATAGATGGTGCAAAGCTTTCAAAACTGATGGTAGAAAGCGGAGTAGGAGTTTCGACGAAGCAGGTGTATCATGTAAAGGTCATCGACTCAGATTACTTTGCAGAGGATGGGTCAGTGTAACTGCCCATGGCATCTGCGGTCACATTCCGACACCTCTCTCCCGAAGACGACATTGAAGCACTGACGCTCCTGATCCGCCGGGCGTACAAGCAACTCGCGGACTTGGGGCTTCGCTATGTTGCCACTTGGCAAGGAGCGGACATTACGCTCAAGCGCACGAAGACCGGCGAGTGTTGGGTTGGAGAGTTAGAGGGCCGGATCGTCGCGACGATCATTCTCTCCTACCCCCCGCCTCACCCCGAGTCCGAATGGTACAAGAAACCCGGCGTCGCTCTTGTACAGCAGTTTGCTGTGGAGCCTGAGCTTCAACGGACAGGAATCGGTTCTGCGCTCATAGACTTGATGGAGTCCCGTGCTGCGGAACTGGGGGTCTCCGAGCTGGCGCTTGATACCTCCGAGAAAGCCACTCACCTGATCGAGTACTACAAAAAACGTGGATACAGGTTCGTCGAATTCGCGGATTGGGATGTGACCAATTATCGAAGCGTTGTCTTGAGTAAGACCCTCTCAAGTCAAAATACCTAATTCTCATTCAACAATTTGCTTGATGTTCTTCAGTGTGGGGCGGCAACTGGGTAATCTTACCAGTCCGATGTGAGAGGCATGTTGATGCGCTCGATGTTTCTGTTCTCCTTCCTGTTCCTGTTGTTGAGTTCGATAGCCCGTGGCGAGGAATCCGCCAGTCTCGATTGCTGGCGCTTTCCTTCGCTTCGGGCGACCTGCCGACAGTGGTTTGCCTGGGATTTGCGACTCCGCGAATCCACCGACCCAGCGTCGTTTATTTCCGAATTGGAGGCGGCGGCGCGTTCCGGCAATCCGGCGCTCGCGCTCGCCGCCGAATGCGTCAACGCCGACCTCCCGACAACCCCGCTCCTCACCTTGGAAACTTCCGCAGCTTACTCGAAGCTCGCGCAGCAAGCCGTTGAATCCCCCGACGTGCCGTGGGGACCCGCGCCGCTTGTGAACGCCTATCTGTACAAGACAATCGGAGACGATTTGCCGCACTACCTGATGGATCAATTCGGGCCCGACGATGTGGTCGGCAACGCGACGGCTGCCGCTGAAATTTACTTCGTCGGGTTGCAGGAAGATCCGGAAAGGTTCCTGGTCCCGCTCATTCGCTCACTGGAGGGCGCCCGCGATCCGAAGACCCAGAGCGAGGCCATTGCCTCCAATCTCGCGTTCATCGCCTGCACCACCGACAGAGATCTGCTGCTGAACATACGCGGTGCTTGGGTGTGGTTCCAGAACTGGTATCCGAGGGATTGCGAGCTCCTCGCAACCCTCTCGCCTCGGGACCTCACGACGATCATGGAAGCCGCAGGCCGATGGACTGAGCGCTACCCAGATCTCGAGCCGCACCTGGAATTCTCGAGAATCGCCAGAGGCAACCGCCGCATGGCCTGGTATCTACTGGCATCCGATGCCACTACGTCGTGGGCACCACTTCGCGAGATCCTCGTCGCGTCCCACTGGAGATGGGGGTCGTGGGATCGGACGCGCGCGTTTGCCCTGATGATGATTCATCAACCCGCGCGGACTGTTGCGGACAGTGAAGCTATCCTCCAGTGGGCATCCGGTCGCTATCACCGAAACATCGAATTCGGGAAGCTCATGCGCCCAAGTGAAGAGCTCGGACACGTTGAGTTGCCATGGAGAATCGAGGACTTGCTCGAAGGGCTGCCACCGGGTGTCTATGATGGTCTGGCGGCCGAGATTCATAGTCGTAGGGAACCGATCCTCGCCACGCTGCGCGCAGGGTTGGCGAACGCACGAGACCCTGAACGGCAGCTTTCCATCGCCGAAATCCTTTCCGCTTCTGGGGACTCTCGATCTCGAACCCTCATCGCTGAGGCGGCTGTCTCAAACCTCCTCGACGACGGGATTTATTCGAACGCGACACGCTCGGGCAGGCTGCTCTGGAGACTCGAAG
>JAUIJJ010000045.1 GCA_030431385.1 bacterium
CGCGGCTCTTATAGGTAGCATTTCGGATGGGAATACCATCCGCATCATTGGGTGCTGGATTTCCGCTGGAATCGGTTGGTACCGTATCAATGAAGGCCAACGATTCCATCGTGTCCCAGTAGTTTGAGTCACCCGGGTTGACCGCAAACCATGCATCGAAGGACTTGCCAACGATTTGACCATAAGTCTGGCTGTTGGGGTCGTCGTCGGTTCCGAAAACGGTTCCGCTGCTATTGGTGAAGTAGTAGGGGAGTCCGTTGGTCAGGAAGAAGTTTTTCCACTCGGTGTAATCGTACTCGGGGAAGTCGATGTCCTGGTGCTGGAGGACGTTCTCCCACCCTCGGAAGCTGTTGTTACGGCTATCCAGGCGGCTCTCCAGAAACGGAACGTAGTACAGGTCACCTTCCGACTGAGGGATTGCCGAGCCGGTAAAGCCCCCGCGAACCCGGCCATCCGCATAATCACGGGCGCGGGCGTCAAGAATGTGCCCTTCTGTGCGGGCGTGGAACCACGGGTCTTCCGTTTCCTTGGGGAAAAGGTTTCCGCCGTTGGTCTTCATCGGCAGGTCGCCGTGGACGAGCAAGTCGCCCCAATGGACGTTAACCTGACCGTCGAAGGTGGCGGTCGCGCGCGAGATGATTGCGCCGGGGCTGGCGAGAACCAGGCTTGGCGACTCGCGCAGGACTGACTCGACCGTTACTTCGATACCGTCGGGTGTAACGCCAGTGCTGATGACCTTGCAGACGGGGCGAAGAGCGCTGTCCACAGAGGCATCGCCCAACGTGGTGAGGTCACCCGGATTAACAATCAGGAGCTCATTGACTCGGGCGAGTTCGACCGTGTTTCCGTCAACGACTGCCGTCAGTATCGTGTTTGTGCTGTTTGTCAGGTCTACCGAGAATGTCGGAATCTTCGAGACCATCTGCCCTCCGGAAGGGTACAGGTAGGTCGCGGCGGTGACATTCGGCGACATGCCGCTGATGAGGTTGCCGTTGTCATCCACCACGACATTGCCGTTCTTGTCGATGGGAAGGCCGTCGTGGTCTCGGCGATACTGGAGGATGTACGGCTCGAAGACCAGATACCCAGCAGGATGAACGTTGTGCGGCAGAGTATAGGGCGAGTTCGCCTGAGAGGTGTAGTTCTGAGGCGTCGACCCTGTGAAGTTTGCCGGATTGTTGAGGTAGTCGACGACTTGGTCGATACCGCTTTCTGCGGCGTAGAGGGCGAGTAGCTGGGCGCGATCGCGACTGGCTGCTCGTTGGGCCGATGTCACGAAGGATAGCCACGAGAGCGTCGAGAAACCCGCAACCGACATGAGCACGACTGAGAGTAGAAGGATCGAACCCTTCTTGAATTTGAAACGCGCCCTGCTTTTCGGGCTCGCTGCTAGAAATCTCATCTCCATTGCCAAACTCCTAGTAATCTCGCTGGCTCCCCAAAAGCCAACCCACCAACTTGCGCGACTATTGGCACGCTTAGGTGATCCCCCTGAGATACACAAAACCACTTAGGTTGATCAGTTTTACACTTTATTTCGCGTGGGAAGAATCCTGATTGTGTGGTCCGGAGGATAGCGGGTACCCACTGGTTCTTCACTCCATCCCGTTCGGGGCGGTGAGAAATATCAGGGTTACTACTGAGATTTGGTTGGGAAGTTGTAAAAAAATGGCGCGAAGAGGGCTTGGAGTGTTCAGACATGGGTAGCAAGCCGGAGCCGCCGGATCAGCCGGATAGAGTCGATGTCGCGACGTTCGAAGCGTTCCGCGACGGGGACATGGCCGCCATGGCAACCATAGTCGCCGTCTATTCCCGGCCTCTTATTGGGTATATTCGGACCGTTACCCGTTCGCAGGAAGTCGCGGAAGAGATTGCCCAAGAGGTTTTTCTGAAGACTTGGAGCCACCGCGAGCGGATTATCGACCCGCAGCGGCTACGGTCGTGGTTCTTCACCCTGAGCCGCCGCGAAGCGATCCGCGAAATGAAGCGGAAGCGTCACAAGGTGGAATTCGCGCTCGACGGGCAGGCGATGGAGCAGATCGCAGGGACTGAGCTCCCGACGCAGCGCGACGGGCTAAGCGCCCACGATCTGGGGGAGGCTCTTCAAAAGCCCCTGGAGAAACTGGGCAAGCGCGATAGAGAGTTGATCATCCTGCGCTACTTCTGCAATTTGCAGATCAAGGAGATCGCGGAGATCATGGAAATGCCAATGGGGACAGTAGGCGTGTATCTCCAGAGAGCATTGGAAAAGCTCCGCAAGCAATTCAAGATTGCCGGGATCAATCCCGACGATCTGTTCTGAGGGTTCAAGGAGAGGTTCACTAAATGAGCAAGAACGAGAACATCGAGAAGATGCTTCACGAGGCTGGCCATCGTTGGCGGGATGGGCAGGAAGTAAGCGACGATTTTACGTCGTCGGTGATGGCCCGGATCGAAGCGGGCGAGGCAACCGGCGCGCCTGTCATCGAGGTTCCCTCGCGGTCGCTTTCGAGGCGCACAATCTTGGCAGTCGGTATGGCGGCCGGGTTCGCGATCGCTGGCGTTTTCGGCTGGCAGATGCTTCGCCAGGAGGTTGTCGGCAAGATCGAGTTTCTGGACGATGGGCTTCCCAAGATCGGAAAGCAAGTCGACGAAGTACACGCGAATTCCCTGCTAAACACAGATGCGGACGGAAGTAGCGTGGCGCTGCTCGACGACGAGCGCGTGATCCTGCTGCTGAACTCATCGACGACGGTCGAAGTTGAAAAGCGAGACCACGTTGCGCTGCACAAGGGGGAGATTTGGGTCACCGTCGAGGACAACTCGGGTTACTTCGCCGTCGAGACGCCAAACTGCACGGTTTCAGTTCACGGGACGAGCTTTGGTGTCGAGATCGACGGCGACCAAACAAACGTTTTGTTGGCGTCGGGAAAGATTTCGCTCGATAGTGAGAGCGGCAACACCTACCTTGACCCGGGTACGCGTGCCGTCGTCGGGGCGGATGGCGGGCAGCCGGTCTTGAGCACCGTATCGGGAGAGCTCGTGCCTGCGTGGGCATGGGATGCATACGGCAAGATGGAGGCAGCTCGTTCGAAGCGGTATTTCCCGTCGGCGCTGGGGCGCAGTACAGAGAAGTAGTAGTGAGAGGATCCAAGTGTGAAAAAGGTGAACGGTTCGGGATTCACCCTGATTGAGTTGCTAGTGGTCGTCGCGATTGTCTCAATACTCGCCGCGATCGCACTGCCTAATTTTTTGGAAGCTCAGGTCAGGTCGAAGGTGAGTGTTGCGCAGTCAAACCAGCGGGTATTGGCAGGCGCTATGGAGGCGTACGCCGTGGACAACAACGGAAGGTTTCCTCCCACGCGCCCCTTTATCCCCGGCGATCCGCTGGAGATTCTATCCGATTATCAGCTTGGCGTGTTGACCACACCGATCGGATACACCTCGCCAGCGGCGTTCCGTGATCCATTCGGCACTGTGAGAGCGCAGGGGTTCGCCCCGCTCAGGCCGCTGATAGGCGCCCGCGACGAGTTCCCCGAGTTTGTTCCCCCTAACCAACAGAAGAGCCAGCTCTACTACCACTATCCGTCCATTGCTGACCGAACGGATGACGCCCGGTTCTATCTCCATGGGGCGGCCATAATGAGTATCGGCCCAGACCTGAGCGACTCGCTCGGCGCGTTCCGACCTTTCTCAGATGAGCTCTTTGGAGAGTACTTTCCGAGCCATGAGGCAGGGAACCCCGTCGGGACGGTGTATGATCCGACCAACGGGACTACGAGTTTTGGAGACATTACCCGATACGTAGGGAGCGCAGCCCGCTTCAATACCCAATGAGACGAATAACCAACATAGTCGGCATGGCAGCCCTTCTGGGCATCGGCGCGAGTTCGATCGCTGCCGAGACCCTCCAATCCGGGTCCGTCCCTCAGCATGCGGTTGTGGCCGATTTCAATGGTGACGGCCGCATGGACATTGCTGTGGCGAATTCCTTTGACGACAACGTTTCCATTCACCTTCAGGAAGCGGGCGGCGGCTACGCCAGCTCGGTCGACTATGAGGTCGGCATCTCGCCTTTCCACCCGTCCAACTTCCCCCGCTACCTCGAAGTTACCGACGTCAACGGCGACGGGGCCGCGGACCTGCTCGTCCTCTGTTCGGGCAGTAGTTTGTTCGGGACGCCCCCCTCATTGCAGACATTGCTAAACCTGGGGTCCGGGGCTCTCGTTCCGCTTGAGGCCGCGGAGGTTGGTACCGCTCCGGAATCCGATGAGTTCTCGCTACACTTTGTGCGTGGTCACTTTGGCGGCGATGCGCTTGAAGACGTGGCCGTCGCCAACTCGCGGAGCCAATCGATCAGCATCCTGATAGGTGACGGCACGGGCCAGTTCACTCAGAGTCAGGTTCTTCCCGCTGCGGCAGGTGCGAGCGGCCCGCGTGACCTTGTCGTTACTGATGCCGATATGGATGGTCTCGACGAGATTTGGGCCGCAACCTCCGAGGGGTTGCTTTTCATCGCACAGGCGTCGCCAGGAGTTTTCGGAGCGGCGCAGCAAGTCAGCCTCCCAACCGCTTCTACGGCGCTTAGCTCTGTCCTGGCTGACGATTTAAATGGCGATGGAAATCTCGATCTGGCCGTCGGCTCAGTTTCTGAAGTCGTTGTTCTGGAGTCGATTACGGGGAGCGGCAGCTATGCCGATTGGAGATCACTGACGGACGCGTCTCTCGACGATACATCAGATTTGGCGGCCGTAAACCGTGACGGAGATCCTGTCCCGGACTTGGCAGTGACGAATCTCGGGAGTGATACAGTCACGGTTTTCAATTCGGGCGGCGGCATCGATGTCCTGAACACCGGTGGCGAGCCTCGAAGGATCACCTTCGGCGACCTGAACAGCGATGGGCGCATGGACCTTCTGACCGCGAACGAGGCGGATCAGGGTAACCCGGGAAACGTGGACCTTAACATACTCCTGTCCCCTTCCATCAATGGGGAGATCACCGCTACGTCGGAGGGCGTTGAAGACCCTGGGGCAGACATTGGGCTTCGCCTCGCCCATCCGCTCGATGCGTCGATCGCCAACAATGGTCGGCTCTGGCTCGTCGAGAGCGGGCGAATGGCGATTCAGGAGTTTAACCCCGGACCGAATCTAAACCTGAACCCCGCAGCAACCGTCGGATCGCGCCTCGAGTTCGGTTTCGAGATCGGTGGGATTCAGATGACATCCCCGACCAACGGTTGGATTATTCAGCGGTGGGGTCCTCTGGTCCAAAGGTTTCGCACAAATGACGGTGCCATTCAGGAGACGGTTTCGCTGGCTGTTACCCCGGGGGCGCAGGGGTTTGCCGGTTTGGCCATCGACGAGAACGATAACTTTTACCTGTCCGACCCGCACCTCAGGAAAGTCCATGTGCTGGATTCGTCAGGCGCAATTGTGAGAGAGTTCCCCGTTCCGGCTCCCCTCTACTCGCTTGTATGGAACGAGGACACAGACCGGCTCTACGGAGTGAACCCCGGCCGATCAGATGTCTACGCCTTTGACGAGTTCGGTACCCTAGACGCGGGTGAGTCATTTGTCGTTGGTAGCTCTTCAGATTATCTCGCACGCTTCGGTTTTTCAGGAATCACGATCGACTCGGGTGAATGGACCTTCATGGGGAACAATGGATTGATCGTTCGCGCGGACAGTCTTCACTCGGTAACCCAGACCGGCTCGGTTTCCGTGGCAGTCGATACTGTGGCACTCGCCCTCGATACGGAAGGGGTAGAGATCAGCAGGCTCTACGCCATTGATCGTAACGGTCAGACGCTGAGGTCGAATTCGGTCGGGTTTGACAACAGCAGGCTATTCTCCTTTTTGGAAGCAACGGATTCGGACCCTTCATTTTCTCCGTCTGGAGTCGCGTTTGACCTGGCAGCTGGGGAGTACGTGGTGAGCGACATCAACCGCCCGGTTGTGGCTCGTTTCTCGAAGAACGGCGACTTGATCGGTATGGAGGACCACTCGGCAGCTCTCGTCGGGCATCAAGTCACTGGCGGAGTCGCCTTTGATCCGGTTTCCTCCACCCTTTGGTTTCGAACCAAGTATGGCGTAATCACCTCGACTGGGACTAACTTTCAACCGGTTCCGCAGAGCGGTTCCGCCGATATCGCCATTTATGACGACCTGATTTTGGTGGGCCTTTCGAACCCGAGCGAAATGCTCTTGCTCGACATCGGGGCTGGGACGCGCTCGCTCATCGTCCTGCCGCCTGGGCAGCGCCATGGCGGACTCGCCTTCATCGACGAACAGACGCTCGTCAACCTCGGTAGTGGCAGATCGAGCGGAGTAGAAACGATTTCTCTTCATCCCGGCTCCAGCGTCTCCGCATGGACCCAATACTAGTGTGACCGATCACGATCCCCGCGCTACCTGGAGTTACCGTACCGCTGATGTTGTTCGGACCTGGGTTCTTCGGAATCGGTGCGCTCGTGGCGAAGTATTCCAACGGGTAACCGGCGGTCTTTTTTTGACTTTTTCCGATTTGAATCAGCCGACCAAGATTTTTTTTGTAATATAGGCGTCCAATCGAGTGTTTCCGTATAGACGCTAGTAGAGGCCCGGCCCCGAACCCGGGCCACCACTGGCTTCATCCATTCCATTCTCCCCTCCCCTGATGAGACCCCCGCCCCGGGGGTCTCAGACTTTTTATCATCCTCCGCAGCCTGATACGGGCCTTGCCGCAGTGGGGTGGTTGGCGGGATACTTTGCCGTGTCCACGCTAAAGGGGCGTTTTGCCGTTGGCTCATCGACAGAGAATCGTGCGAGGCAGGATCGCGCCGCCTACTTCGGGCGAGCTGATCGGTCGTTTGCGAGAGGCAGAGACCGGCGCCTCCACGAAGCCGTGGGGGAGCGTTTTCCCCATCGCTCTATGCTACGCGAACAGCTATTTTGTCGGGATGTCGTCTCTCGGCTATCAATCGATCTATGGCCGGCTGAATGCACGGGACGACGTGGCGGCAGAGCGCGTGTTCTGGGACTATCACGACCCGACCGAGATAAGGGGCCGATTCCGCAGGCCGCGCCGCGACAATCGCTTCATGGACTTCGCCGGTAGCGACGACCCAGACCACAACGTTCCCGAGGACTGGCCGACGGAGGTGCCGTTGAGTGTCGAGAACGAGCGCGCCCTCAACGAATTCCCGGTGGCGGCTTTCTCCATTTCCTTCGAGATGGATTACTTGAACTTTCTCGACATGTTGATGCGCTCGGGGGTCGAGCCGTGGGCCGCGAGGCGGAGCGACCGCGAGCCGCTGATCGTGGTGGGCGGCTCGGCAATCACCATGAACCGTCTGCCGATCTACGATTTCGCGGATGTGATCGTCCATGGCGACGGCGAGGAAGCGGTGCTGCGCATTGCGGACGCGCTCGTGGCGCACGGGCCCGGGAGGGCAACGCTGCGAGATGCCCTGCGGGGCGAGCACGGTTTCGAGATCACCGAGCCTCGCGAACCGGGCGAGGAGCTTTCTACCGACGCGGATCGCCTCCCGAAGCCCGCCGAGCAGATAAGCCTGGCGCCGCGCATCGGAGAGTTCCGCACCTGCACTCAGATACTCACTCAGCACACCGAGTTCAGCAATCGCGCACTGATCGAAATCTCGCGCGGCTGCCCCTATAAATGTACGTTCTGTATCATGGGCTATCAGCCCTTCAAGTACGAGCGGAGAACTCCCCAGCAGATTGAGGACACCGCCAAGGCGTTCCTGCCGCACACCAAGCGCGTGGGGCTTGTCGCCAGTGCCGTCGGGATTCACAAGGAGATCGAAGAGGTCTGCGATCGGCTCATGGCGCTCGATATCGACGTGAGCTTTAGCTCGCTACGCGTCGAGGATGTAAAGCCCAGGATGATCGACGCGCTGTTGAAAAGCGGCCAGCGCACGCTCACCATTGCCCCGGAAGCGGGAAACGAGAAGCTGCGAATCAAGATGCGCAAGCGACTGACCGACGATAAGGTCGTTGGTTTTACTGCCGACGCAGTCGACCGGGGCATGCGGAACATCAAGCTGTACTATATGGTGGGACTGCCGGGGGAGACTGACGAAGACGTTGCCTCGATCGCGACTTTTACCCAGCGGCTTCACGAGGTTCACGTGGAGGCGTCTCGGGCGCATGGGAGGTTGGGGCACCTCGCGCTGAATGTTGGCGTCTTCGTGCCAAAACCGGGGACACCGCTTCACGAAGGCGGGTTCGCCGGAGTGGGAGAAGCTCGCCGCCGGCTGAAGCTACTGCAGAAGGAAATCAAGCGCGTCCCAAATCTGAAGGTTCACTTCAGCAATCCGCACAAAGCGGCCGCACAAACGATCCTGAGTTGCGGCACACGCCGCGCGGCGGACTTCCTGATGTGGACTTGGAAGTATTCGCGGGGGGATTGGCGGACGGCTGCCCTCGAGTGGGGCGACTATCTTGAGGAAGTCGGGATTGGTCAGCTGAACGGTATTGCGACGAAGGAGTGACGGTAGATGAACTCTCTTCGCCCGCGCGCACTTGCACAGAAGTTGCGGTCCCAAAGCCGCACGAATCGTTGTTGGAGGAACTGAGTCTGATGAGAGCCAAACGATTTCTACCGCTGCTGATCTTGTCGGCCTTAGCGCTGAATGCTTTCGGCCAGGACCCGACGACCCTGATCATGGAAGATGACGAACCAGAGATTAAGGTTCGCGTGCGGCCGCGCGAGACTCCCTCGCCGGACGTCACCGCAGCACCGACTCCCAATCCGAATGATGTCATAGTTGGTATCGTGAATTTGCATGTGCTGACGCTCGCGGATCTCGAAGCGAGAACTGAGCGCCGCTACACGGAGATTCGACAAGACGTCCTCGAGCGATACGGAGGTGTGATTGGCACATTCGGAGGGCTCGAATCGGAAGACGTGCTCGCCGAAGAGGCTTCTGACGATGGGTTGCTGGATGAACAACGAGTTCAACTGGAAGCGGCGATGCGTCGGGAAAAGGGAATGGAACTGCGTTCGTGGGTTGAGCACTACATGCTCGCCGATGAGGCGAGGCGACAAGGCGTCGCTGTTTCCCAAGGAGACTTTCAGGAACGGCTCGCGGAAGCAGAACGGGAAAGTGAGCTCGAAACCAGCGATGTCGACGCTGCGCTTCGGTCACTTCAAATGACTCGTCAAGATTATGAGCGTAGTGTGTATGACGCACTGATGATCGAGCGACTGCTCGATCGGTTTATTTCTATCAACTATACAGAAGCGATGTACCAGGCGGCCTATGATCAGCAACCGTCCCTCTTTCACCTCCCCAAGCGATACCGGATTGCGCACTTTACAATTGTACTACAAGCCGATGAAACCAAGCGCGGGATCAATGTGCTGAAAAAGAAAGCCGAAGAGGTACAAGACCTAATGGCCGATGGCGCGAACCCTGAAGAAGTGTTTGCGAAGAGCGAGTACGACAATATCGAAAGCGGGTTTTACGGCAGTATGCCCGGCTGGTTCCAATTGAATAACAAGACGCTGCGTCCCGCAGTCGCCGCCGAAATCGGGAAGATGGAGCCGGGCGAGACCAGCAAAGTCATTACTCAATTCATTCGTCGCGATGGTGAGGTTGTTCCTATGTCCTACCACGTGGTAAAGCTGCTGGACATCGCGCCAGCGATCACGACATTCGAGGAATCAAAACCCATCATTCATGACCACATGCTCGAGATTGCCCGGCGGGAATTGTTGGAACGGCTCTATGAAACGAAGACGCACCGGGTCGTTACAAACCTGAGGGGGATTCCGCCGACCAAGATTCCTGAACAGGAAGAATTGCTACGTCAGAACGCGCAAGCCGAGCCGATTAGCTTAAAACTCCCAGCAGGGTCTTCCTAGACAAACACATGTGCGCGCAAATTCCATCTAAGGTGACCCGCTAGTGTCCGTCCGGGACGTGTTCTGCGATTTCTGCTTTCGCATGGGAGACTTCTCTACCATGTACATGTGTCCGGTTTGTAGGAAGACCATTTGCAAGTGGTGCAAGTACGAAGGGCCGCTCAAGCCCGGGGTGTGCGCGAAGCGACTACCGTGCGAAGGTCTAGCGAGTGCAGATGAAGTCGCGGACAAGACTTCTGGTGATAGTTAGACAGATTGAAATTCTCTATCCGCTATAGGACCAAAAAAATGGACAGTATCCGCAAGTCGATCTTCCTGGTGCTCGCACTCCTCGCCGCAGGAGTCTTGACGATCGCAGTTGCAAATTACCTCGCGGAACCTCCCGCCAGAGTCGTCGCCCCACCGTTAGCGGTACACGTCACGACGGCGAGTATTGAGCGCGGTGAGGTCATCGAACAGTTGCGAGGTTTCGGTCTTTCACGGCCCGCACGGCGCGCGAATGTTGCTGCACAAGTCGCGGGAACGATCACGAAGATTCCAGACGGCCTCCGTGAAGGGACCGCCGTGAAAGCGGGGCAGATCCTCGCCGAGATTGATCCGGTCAAGTATACAACCGAACTCGCGCGCCGACGTGCTTCGCTCACTGAAACGGAAGAACAACTCAATAGCGCGACGGCTGAATCACGCGAGGTTGAATCTAAGCGCAAACTCGTGGAAGCGGACCTTGAGCTTGCGCGCAACGACTTGCGCCGAACCCGAGAACTGTATGAAGGGCAGGCAGTTGGCGAGCGGGAACTGGACACGGCGCTCGGCGCAGTGAAGTTGGTCGAGCAACGGCTCAGCGACGTGCAGCGCCAGGCAGTCACATTGCAAGCGCTGATCCAACGTATGAATGCACAGGTTGAAATGCGAAAGCAGGAGATTAACTCGGCAGGCGTCGATGTTGAACGCTCGAAGATCGTCGCACCGTTTGAAGGCGTTATCGAAGAGAGATTTGTAGACGAAGGCGACTTGATGGCGCCGGGGACGAGATTGTTCACTATTGTCGATCTCGACGACATTGAATTGCCGATCGAGATTCCCGCTAGCCAAGCATCGGCCTTACAGGTCGGCGCGGTTGCGATGTTAAAGAGTGATGAACAGCCTCCGCGCACGACGGAAGGAACTGTCGTGCGTGTTTCGCCGACGATTAACCCTGCAAATCGCACTGTCAGTGCATGGATCCGAGTCGATAACAATAGTGCGGGAATTGTGCCCGGTACGTTTCTTACCGCAACGATTTCAGGCCGCAGGTTCGACGATGTATTCCCAGTCATTCGAGAGGCGATTGTGGATGGCGGCATCTATGTCGAGCGTGATGGCAAGTCGGTGCGCATGGAACCGGAGTTCTTCGTCTATCTTGACGAGTTGGCCCTCACGCGAGACGACCTCGGCAGTGAGAAAGTGGTATTGATCACGAGCGGATTCGAGCGGCTCTATGATGGCGCGCCGGTAGAGACTGATAGTGAACATCTGAAGAACGCGGCGGCAGATAGTGTGGCGCAGGAATCCAACTCGGATGCAAACGTCGCCCAATGAAAATCATCCGTTCATCAGTAGACAACCCCGTCGCAGTTAACATTCTAATGTTCGCGATTATATTCTTCGGCCTCTATAAGGGGCTGACGATTACGCGGGAATTCTTTCCCCAAGTAGAACTCGACCTCATCGTCGTAGAAACGCCCTATCCCGGCGCCACGCCAGAGGACGTTGAAAAGGGCATCAACACAAAGATCGAAAACGCGATCGAAGGTGTTCAGGGTATTGAGCGTGTCACCGCCAACTCCTTTGAAAATCGAGGTATCATTGTCGTCAAGATAGATGGAGGCGACCCTCGGATCATCGCCGATGACATTCAAACGGAAATCGATCGTATTACGGACTTTCCAGAAGAAGCAGAGGAAACAAAGGTCACCATTGTTGAGCAGCAGGTGCCGGTTATCTCGGTCGTGATGTATGGCAACACGACTGAGCGACGTTTGAAGAGATTGGCGGAAGAGGTTGAAGATGATTTGCTGGCCTCGCCGCTCATTTCCAAAGCGATCATAAGTGGCACGCGACAAGAAGAAATCGCTATTGAGTTAGACCCGGAGAAACTCGACGCCTATGGTTTAACTTTCCAATCCGTCGGCGTGGCCGTTGCGTCCAATAACATCGATTTAGCAAGCGGTGAGATCAAGTCCGATCAGGGACGGATAGTGGTTCGCACTCTTGGTGAGCGTGATGCCGCGCTGCAAATGGAAGACATTCTGATTAGAAGTGATAGCCTTGGCAGCGCCGTGCGCTTGGGCCAAGTCGCCAATGTTCGAGATACCTTCGAGGAGCGGGAACTGCGCGGGAGCTTTCAAGGGAAACGCGCGGCGCAGGTGACCGTCTTTAAACGATCCGACGAAGATGCGATCAAGATCGCGAGATGGGTTAAGGAATATATAAAGGAAAAGAAGGAGGAATATGCGGGTGAATCTATTCAACTGGACTACCGCGTTGACTTAGCGAGGTTCATTCAGGAGCGACTTGAGCTCTTGTCGCGCAACGCGCTCCAGGGGCTCGTGCTTGTATTCATCGCGCTGACGCTTTTCCTTAACTTCCAATTGGCGTGTTGGGTTGCTGTTGGTCTAGTAGTTTCATTCTTAGGAACCTTCGTTCTGATGGATGTGTGGGGAGCGACGATAAACCTTATATCTTTGTTCGGATTGATATTGGTGATAGGCCTGATCGTCGACGACGCGATCGTTGTTGCAGAGAATATCTACTTTAAACTAGAAGAAGGGCGCGAAGGGCACGTGGCGGCTGTCGAGGGGGCGGAGGAAGTCGTGCGCCCTGTGATAGCGACTGTGCTGACGACCATCGTCGCCTTTGCCCCGCTTGCTTTTGTTGATGGATTGATGGGCGATTTTATGTCTGTGCTCCCGATAGTTGTCATCGCTTCTCTAGCACTATCGCTCCTCGAATCCTTCACGATGTTACCTTCTCATCTCGCGGAGTATGGAAAGGTTCCGAAGCGTTGGCGTGTTGGTGCTGAGAAGTCGGAAGAAGACGAACCTGCTCTCCCGAATCAAAGCCAGATAATCAGAGTCTCGCGTGAAATGATTCAAAAGTTCAACGTCAACAAAGACAAAGTCCTAGGTGAGGGGCTTGTAAACAAGTACGTTAAGCTGCTGCATCTCGCCGTTACTTGGCGGTACGTCACAATTGCGGCCGCCGTATTCGTGAGCCTTTTCACCGTGGCTCTGGTCATCGCCGGTTTTCTGCCATTTGTTCTTTTTCAGGATGTTGATAGCGAGACGCTAGTTGCTGAACTGGAGATGGCAAATGGCGTCGAGGCTATAGAAACCGAGAGAGCCCTCAAGCGAATTGGATCTGTTGTTCAAGGGTGGCCGGAGGTTAAATCAGTATATACTGTCGTCGGGTTCAAAGAAGAGGCTGAAGTGCAGGCTTTTGCCGATCCCGCGACAATTGGTGAAGTTGTTATCGAGTTGGTCTCGGCGGAAATTCGTCAGAAGGAAGGCATGCGAACTTCCGATCAGATCACGAATCAACTGCGCGAGAGCGTTGGTGTGATTCCCGGCGCACTGAATCTGAAGTATCGTTCTCGGGACGCGGGGCCGGGCGGGCCTGAAATCGAACTGTTCCTGAGGGGGAGCGATCCGATTGAGCTGGCTGCCGCTGTTCGGTATGTAAAGGAAACCATGACAGAGTACGTCGGGGTGAAGGATTTGGAGGACGATCAGGACCTCGGTAAGCTGGAAGTGCGCGTCGAGATGAAGGAAAGCGCGCGCTCGCTTGGGCTTGATGTTGAACAAATCGCAAGGCAGTTGCGCGGGGCGTTCTTCGGGTTCGAAGCACAAACACTTCAACGCGGACAGGAAGAAGTCGAGGTGTGGGTCCGGCTCGCCGAGGATTCGCGCGAGAAGTTGAGTGATTTGATTCGCCTTCGCATTCAAACACCAAGCGGCGAACGAGTACCCCTAGGTGAGGTCGCGACGCTAACACTTCAACGTGGCCTCTCATCGATCAAACGCGTCGACGGACAGCGCACGGTGGTGATAACAAGTGATGTCGACACGGCCCTCGCAAATACACAAGAGATCTCGACGCGTCTCGAAGAGGAACTGGATGAAAACCTGAACGCGATGTTCTCAGGGGTTACATTCAGTTTCGAGGGGCGTAAGAAAGAACTCAGCGAGAGTATCGGGTCCCTGGCGATCGGTTTCCCCGTAGCGTTGATTTTGATTTATTGTATCCTGGCCGTGTTGTTTAAAAGCTATGTCCAACCATTGATGGTGATGGTTGCGATCCCTTTTGCGATTGTGGGTGCCAGCCTTGGGCATCTCGTTTTCGGGTTCATTCCCGGACGTGACTTCATGCCTGTGACATTCCTTTCGATGATTGGTATGGTGGGGCTTTCTGGAATTGTTGTGAATGATTCGCTCATTCTTGTGAGTTTTATTAATAATGCGAGACGTAAGCACGGCGAGAAGGTCTTCGATGCGATCATGGAGGCGGGGCGCAGGCGCTTCCGCCCAATCATATTAACATCAATCACGACCGTGTTGGGCTTGTTTCCGATCATGCTGGAAAAGAGTTTCCAGGCTCAATTCCTAATCCCAATGGCGATTGCCATTAGTTTTGGGCTCGCGTTGGCGACGGTCATCACGCTCTTGATCTTGCCGTGCCTCTATATGGTGAACGAAGACTTGAAGATGTGTGTCCGTTGGTTGCTGACAGGAAAGTGGGAACGGGTAAAGCTCAGCCCTGACCACTACCTCGAAGCCAAAGACAGGATTTAATTGTTCACTTGCGTTTTGCCTTGGATGGCGTACCATCTCATT
>JAUIJJ010000046.1 GCA_030431385.1 bacterium
GATGCTTGATGACATCAATCGCGCGGTCGAACTGGTCGGTGAGGAGCTGGGCCTGAAAGGCACGGCCTCGAAGCTGGTGGAAGAGTATCGGGCTAAGGTAGTCGCCGCTCGAGAATCGGTGAAGAATGAGAAGCCGAAGCGCGTTCTACTGGTTGTTGGGAGGAGTGCGGGGCTGGCGCAGTTGTATGCGGCTGGCCAGGATACTTACCTAACTGAGCTCATTGAACTCGCCGGTGGTGTAAATGTGGTTCCGGCTGATCTAGGCCGTTATCCTGTTCTTAATAAAGAAGCCCTATTGCGCTACAACCCGGACGTTATCGTCGAGTTCTGCTCCGGCCGTTCGGTGACAGAGTGTTACGACGAGGCGATGAGTGAGTGGAAGCGTCTGCCGTTGCTCGATGCCGTTGATCGCGGCGACATTCGGTTCGTAGGGGAGGAAGGCGTGCTCAAGCCTGGGCCGCGCAGTTCCGGCTACGCGGAGTACTTTCGCCGACTACTCTGGGAAACGTCTGCCGGCGGATCGCCCTCGATAGATTAGTTTGTTGCGCTCCAATCGAGCGGACACTTGCCCCCAGCGTTTCTGCCGGCCAACAGTTCTTCAACCTATTCTTGGGAGTACCTTCTGTGACGACATTCAAGCCATTCCGAGGGCTTCGCCCCGACCGCGCCAACGCCGATCTTGTGTGCGCACCTCCGTACGACGTGATGTCCAGGGACGAGGCGCGCGAGATGATTTCGGGCAAACCGCTCAGCTTCTTGAACGCGTCGCGGCCCGATGCCCATTTTGGGAATGATGTGGATTCCCACGGCCCGGAAGTCTACGCGCGCGGTGGCGAGGAGTTTCGCAAGCTCTGCAAGGATGGCGCATTGCGTCGGGATGAACGTCAGAATTTTTACGTCTATCAACTTGAGCAGGACGGGCACTCTCAAACTGGTATCATCGGTTTGGCCAGCGTAGAAGAGTACGAAAAGAACATCGTCGCCCGTCATGAGTTGACTCGGCCGGATAAGGTCAACGATCGCGCGGAGCACATGCTCTCCCTCGGCGCGCAAACGGGCGTCGTCTTCGTGACCTATCGTGAGAATGCTTCCTTGCAAGCCATCATCAATCAGGTGACTTCGCAGTCTCCCGAATTCGAGTTTGGCCTCAAAGACGGCTCGGTGCATCGGTCGTGGACGATCTCCGACGACGGAGCGATTGCCGCAATCCAGGATCACTTCAAGGCGATGCCCTCGATCTATATTGCAGACGGCCATCACCGGAGCGAATGCGCGGCGGAAGTGCGTCGCCGGTTGCGCGAGGAGAAGGGGAGCGGTCCGTGGGACGACTTTCTCGTCATCGCCTTTCCCGAGGAACAGGTTCGTATTCTCGGATACCATCGCATCATGCGCGATTTGAATGGTATGGATGAGGCGGAGTTGTTGAGTCGCATCGGCGAGTTCGCAGTGATCACAGACCCTGCGGCCGACTCCGAACCGAACCAGCGCGGTTCGCTAACGATGTTTATTGGCGGGCGGTGGATTGGGTTGACGTGGAAGGACTCAGTCGTCGGCGCGGCGACCAATGCAGTCGAAAAGCTGGACGCTGCGCTGCTTCAGAAGCATGTGCTCGAAGGAGTTTTCGGCATCAAGAACATCCGCACGGACAGTCGAATCGACTTTGTCGGCGGTGCTCGTGGTTTTGATTACCTAGAGAGCAAAGTGAAATCGGGTGAATTCGCCTGCGCCTTTGCCCTCTTTCCGGTGAGCGTTCCTGAACTCATGGCCGTCGCCGACGAGGGAGGGTTAATGCCTCCCAAGTCGACATGGTTTGATCCGAAGCCACTCGATGCGATGGCGATTCATCTGTTAGAGGGATGAATCTAGTTGGTGCCCTTCATGGATTGCTTGCGCTCGTTTTGGATGGTGGCTTGCTGGATTGCTAGTTGCTGAATCTCGTTTGTGAGACGGGAGAATTCCGCAACGGTTTGGTCGGACAATGTCTCGTCATAGATCGTTCCGCCAGCCTGCGAGTCCCAGAGCCAAAGCCCCCAGTGTTCTTCGTAGAGTTTCATTAGAGCGACGATGCTCTCGAAAATGCTTTCGTCTACGGCTCGTTCTTTCAGCACGTAGTCGAGATGGATTTGTCCGAATAGAGAGTCCATAGCCTTTTTGATCTCGGCATCGGTCGCGTCGGTTTTCTCCAGGGCTGCCTTGAAGTTGCTTGAGAGGCCCTCGAAGTACTGCGTTTGCCGACGCGAGATTCGGAGCGCTTCCTCGGCGAGCGTGATGCGCGTTTTTAAGTCCTCAACGCTATCGAACGAACCTGGCTGAAACCCGCCCGCGCGCATGAACTCGTTTGAGCTTTCTCTGCTTTCGTTGCGCAGCGCTCCGGATTCACTCTGTAAATCCGCCACGAACTTCATGATCGTTGCGCCTAGTTCATTTCCCGCTGCCTCGTCTTCGCCCGGTTGAACGACGATTGTAGAAGTCGCTTTCTCGGGCGGTGCTGTCGATTCAGGTTTATCTGCGAGAGGAGTCGCCGTCGGAGTTGTTTGACTGGCGTTCTCTACTGTCTTTTGAGTTTCGTCGGAACATCCCATGATACCTCCGACGAAGATCAGCAAACCGACGATTGCGATTCCGGCGATCTGGCTCGTAAACCTTTGGCGATGTGAGCTGAGCGTCATCACTCGAATCATTTACTAGACTCCCTTTTGAATTGTTGCACCCAAACGATCCAACTTTGATGACAAGCGGTCGATCTCGTCGGCGTACTTATTGAAAGTTGCGATCTCAGATTCCGAGATGCTTTCGTAGAACTCAACCAGACCCGTTTGCGGGTCGACGTCCCACTCACCATAACTGTCGCTGAGGAAAGCGAGGTAGCTATCGATCTGGGTGAGAAGATCGACTTCAGTTTGGTAGTACCTTCCCATCATGATCCAGTGAACGTCTTTGGAGAACTCATCGTTGAAGTCGCCGATAATCGAGGAGCGGATGCCTTCGCTCTCAAGGCGGCTCGCGATCCGACTCTGGGTGCCGGCAACCATTGCCTGCCCTTCTTTCCTAAGTGCGATCGATGCCTTGAGGGCTTCGCGGCGTGATTCGAGGTCTTCTTTAGACTCGATCTGAGAGGTGTCCATTCCGCCTAAGGCAACGAACTGATTTAGCTGGGCATCGTAGGTCGTGCCGATCTCGGCCAACTCTGTGGTGATTACTTCCATTTCAGTGGCTGCGACCGTGGATGCCTTCTCGACGTTTTCGTTCCCCATGTGCCGATACACGCGAGAGGAGATTCCAATGCCCGCGATGATGACAAAAAAGATCCCACCGATCGTGGAGGCCCTGCCCTTGCCCAACAGACGCCTGATTTTGAGGCTGCTCATTCTTGCTTCTCCGTGGCGTCTCTGATGACGCTTTCTAGTTTCTTGGCGCTTGCTTGCCAGCTCCAGTTTTCCATGACAAATCGTCGACCTTCTTCACCCATTTGAACTCGTGTCGGGCGGTCATTGATCAGTTGCTCGATTGCCTCGGTCAAACCGTCGAGATCATCCCGCTCGATCAGCAGGCCGGTCAAATCGTGTTTCACGAGTTGTTCGGTTCCGGCGATGTTTGTTCCGACGACGGGGAACGCGGAGGCCATCGCTTCGAGGACGACGTTGGGCATTCCTTCCGATCTCGAAGGGTGCACCAGAATGTCGGCATCGCCGTACATCCGGCGAACCTCTGGTCGGCCGAGCCAGCCGTGACAGACGACTCTGTCGCCGATGTCGTGGTTGGCTGCGAATTCTCGGTATTCGGCCAGTTGTGGGCCAGCTCCGATCAAGTCGAGTCGCCAGTCCAAGTTTCGGAGCCGGTCTCCAGCCAGAGCTTCGAGGAGAAGGTCGACCCCCTTTTGCTTGGTTACTCGACCAACAAACAGGAGGCGAACCGAGCCGTCGCGGTTGGCGCGTCCTTCGTTCGGGGGGGCAAAGACTCCCGGCGCGACGCCGTTGTAGAGGACACCGATGTCCTTTTGAGGAAATGACTTCAGCGCGAGGTCGCGGAGGCCGTGGCTATTGGCGAGGGCGGCAGCAGAAGTTTTGACGATGGCCCTGTTTAGGGGTAGAGTGATGCGGTGGTACAACTCCAGCGATCCGTCGAGCCAGCCGGGAACGTCGCCGCCGCGAAACAGCGTTATGTGGGGCACACCCCGCAGGAGACTAAGCGGCCACGCGGCGAGACCTGAGGGGATCGTGTGGAAGGACACGACGGCGTCGGGCTTGGGGCCGCCTCGGACGAGGAGGTAGGGAGCCGCGGTCGCCACGTAGCTCAGCATCTCAATGGGGTTTGATTGTCCCGGGCGCTTTCGGAGGACAGGGAGCCGCCGAATGCGGAATCGATTCTTACGAAACTCGCGAGGGAGCTTCCCATAGCGCGAGGTGACGACCTCGACTTCATGGCCGAGGCGCACTAGCTCGCGTGCGAGGTACTTACTACCCGTCCCGCCGCCGCCGCCCACTGGCGGAAACTCATAATTGACGAAAAGTATTCTGAGTGGGCGCGCTGACGATGTGCTCGAATCGGTGATCGTTCTTCTCCCAAAGTTCCCGGTGCCGTGTCCAAATGCACGCATCGCCCGGGGAAGGCAACCGCGATGTTGGCGGGGGATGGCGCGGGAGTCTCAATCACCTGCAGTACGTTTGGCACGAGGTTGGTTCAATGACTCTCCGCGGTCAGGCACGGCTGAGAAAATGCAGAGACTGTTCACTTGATACCGCTCCACGGAGTTTCCAATGATCTCCAGCAACGAAGACTCAGCACAATCTCCTCAGGAAAAGACGCCTCAAATGCCAGACTTCCTCCACGAAAACCCCCACATCTACGACGAAGAGTCGAACGCGCCGACACTCGGAATGACGGAGCTGGTCAAGGAGATGCTCAGCAAGATTGGCGAGGACCCCGACCGGGAGGGGCTTCTACGCACGCCGCTGAGGGTCGACAAGTCGATGGCATACCTCACCGGCGGCTACCGCATGGAGCTAGACAAGATCGTCAACAACGCGGTCTTTACTGAAGATTGCAACGAGATGGTGGTGGTGAAAGACATCGAGTTCTATTCGATGTGCGAGCATCACATGCTGCCGTTTTTCGGGACGGCCCACGTTGCCTATATTCCCGACGGCAAAGTCATCGGACTTTCGAAAGTGCCGCGGATTGTGGAAATGTACTCTCGTCGGCTTCAGGTTCAGGAACGGCTGACTCAGCAGATTGCCGACTGCGTGAATGAGGTGCTCAAACCAAAGGGCGTCGCAGTCGTTACAGAGGCGCGGCATCTTTGCATGATGATGCGCGGCGTCGAGAAACAGGGGTCATCTACGATTGCTTCAGCGATGCTCGGAGCATTCAAGAAGAACAGCGAGACGCGAAACGAGTTCTTGAGCTTCGTGCGCACTCGGACTGTCTAGTCGATTAGAAAATGACTCCGTCGAGCGAGCGCAGAATCGCCGTGTAGAAGTTTCCGCCCCCACCTCTCAAGATCGTGAAGTCCTCGTGCGAACCGAGCCATGGCCTCATCAGCCAAGCCAGCTGCATCCCAACAAATGCGAACAGGAAGAACCAGGCGATCAGGCACGATTCGGCGCCTTCGGTGAACTGTTCCCCGCGTGATTTCGAGATGTGCCGGATGGAACGGTGTATGGTCATGATTCCTGCGAGTGAACAGAATCCGATGATAGCAAAGTGAAGTAGAATGAGGAAGGACTGCGACGAATCGGATATCAGAAAGAACAGGGCGATCGGAGCGAATGCGGCTAGCAAGATCCCTGTTACGGCCATACCACTCCGGATGATTGAGAGCGTTTGCGTGAATTTCAATCGCGAGCCGGCGTGCAGTCCGATAAAGTGAAATGCGGGAAGTGTGATAACCAATGAAATGGCGAACAGAATTGGGAGCTTGATTGCAGCGCTGATGCCTTGAATTGGCGACCGCCAGATCCCGATGACAAGTCCATAAGCGGCGCAGCCTGCTGCTGCGTAGACGAGAAGCTTTCGCAGTTCCGCCTTGTTTGTTTCACCGTCCATTAGCTGATCGGTTAGCTTCGCATTGTCGCGAAACACGGATTCGACCGAGATCGAATCAGCTGGAGCCGCGTCTGCTTGTTCGCTCATGGTGAACTCCTCATCCCTGAAGATTGGGTGGCAGCTATCAGATACTCACCAGTCAAAGAAAGTTTGTTCAGATCATTGGCTGCATTTCAGAATAGAAGTCCTGAGCGTCGATTGTTCCGTCGATGGAGACTGTGATGTCATCGGAAGTGTAGTGCTGCTCGTCGACTCCCGCGCTTGTGATAGTCGCGTTGGACGGATCGAATGCGAACGGGACTCCCCAGCCGTCGATCGGCGCGCCTGTTGAGTCCTGCTCAAAGTTGATGAGCACAAGTCCGGCCTCAGCGGCGATTGTTAGGTTTTGTGGGTACTCGCCGTTGTCGTACTTATACGACGTCACCGCCTCTCGTAACGTATCGAGAACATCGAGCGTGGCTCGATAGGCGAGGTAGTCGGGATTCACCTGTTTCTCTTCGTTGCCCCGCTGTTGTTGCTGCTGAGAGAGGCGTTCGATCCACACCGCGATGGCCGGTTTACGCTCGGGTTCGGAGGTGCTCGCGACCGTTGATGACTGCTGTTCGGGAGGTTTCACAAACTTCAACACGACAGGTATTGCAATGGCCAGGAGGACGACTCCTGCGACGGCAGAGAGGATCAATATCCGCATCGGCGTCCACCCGTGGTGTCCGTCTTCGGTGATGGAGTTTGGGTCGTACGGCGTCACGCCTGCCGCATGTTGAATGGTGAGCCCCGGTTGATGTGTCGGCCCTGATGACGCGCCAAAGGCCCCGCTCGGAGGAGCGGGAAACGCCCTGCCGGTTGGGTCGTGGTGCGGCGAGGAGCCCGCCGCGTTGCCAACGATCGAACCCTGCTCGCGGGCTGTCCATTGGAGTCTCAAGCGCTTCACATCGTCGAGCAATGCGTCGTAGTCTTGGTAGCGCTCATCCACGTCCTTACGAAGACAGCGCCCGATCACCTCATCGAATTCAATGGGGATGTTGGGGTTGATGCTCCGCATCGGTATCAGCGGGGCAGTGACGTGCTTCATCATGATCTGAACGGGTGAGTCTGCCTGAAACGGGGGCCGACCGAGCAGGACGTGATAAATGGTCGCTCCGAGCGAGTAAATGTCAGCCCGATGATCAACGACGCGGCCCTGACTTTGCTCCGGCGCCATGTAAGACGGGGTGCCCAACACCATGCCTTCCTGCGTTCGGTAGGAGTCCTCGAAGAAAATTTTTGCCAGGCCGAAGTCCACGACTTTCGCCACACCTTGGCGTGTGAGCATGATGTTCGCCGGCTTGATGTCGCGATGGATAATGTTGAACTTTCGCGCGGCACCGAGAGCGGATGCCACCTGCTCCATGAGCGTCGCGACTTGGGCGAAGCTGAAGGGCTGACGAGCCCGGATCGCTTCCATCAAGGATGTGCCGTCGACGTACTCCATCGAGAGGAACGGAAGGTCGTTATCTGCCAGGCCGACCAGATAAACCTGCGCGATGTTCGGATGCTGAACGGCTGCGGTGGCGCGCGCCTCCCGCTCGAAGCGTTTAATGGCGTCGCCGTCTTCAAGGAGGCCCTTGTCCATTACCTTGATAGCAACATGTCGTCGAAGGGCCTCATCGAACCCGAGAAGGACGATTCCCATACCACCGCGCGAGAGCCGTCGCTCGATGGTGTAGGGTCCGAGATGCCGCCCAACCCACTCCTCGTCGGAGACAGCGTTCTCCCTCGCGACGGGAATGCGAGCCTCTGAATGAGGGTTTAGCCGATCAGGGTCTCGAGACGGAGGTTGCGGAGTGGTCACGGGAATCCCTTCAAAGGTCAGTTCAGTGGTTTCTTGCGGACAATTGTCCCTGCTCTCTTAGAGGCTGGCAACGAGGAAAAGCGAGCGGTCTTCTGTCTCCCATAAGAAGCTGGGCGAAGCAAACTGTTGACGGTGGAACCCGTTTGATTCTTGATTGCCCTTATCTTAGCTCTAAACAGCGAACTGACCCGGCAGGACGGCATGAAGGAGTCGGAAGAAACAATTGTAGGCGGTCTGTACCCTGAAGAGGGGCCTTCGGACCCGATGCGAACGCGCCCTGTGCTGGTGGTCATGAACGATGATCGCTTCAGCGAGTGGCACATTCTCAAGCAGCGGGCGACTTCGATGGGCCGCGACCCCGGCGCGGCACTTCAGCTGAGAGATGACACTGTCTCGCGGATCCACGCAGTCATCGAGTACGGCAATCACCAACTCGATGAGACGCCCGAGTGCTGGCTGGCTGACAATGAGAGCCGCAACGGCACCTTTCTAAACGGCATCAAGATCACCAATCGCGAACGCCTCCACAACGGCGACAGGATTTTCGTCGGCAACACGTCGCTCACTTATTTTGTTCGGACGGAGGACGAGATTCTCTCGTCCAAGCGACTCCAGCAATTGGCCACCATCGACACGCTTACAGGGCTGCCGAACAAGGTGTTCATGCTCTCGGAATACGAACGGGAGTTTGAACGCGCCCAGCGCTACAATCGCCCGGTCTCCCTCGTGATGATGGGTCTGGACGATTTCAAGAAAGTCAACGAGGCTCATGGCGTTCAAGTTGGTGATTATGTACTGAAGCGCACCGGAAAGCTGATCACAGCACGCATTCGCTCTCATGACATCGCCGCACGATTCGGTGGCGACGAGTTTGCACTGCTCATGCCGGAGACGAATTTGCAAGGTGCGCTCGTCATGAGCGAACGCCTCCGGAATTCTGTCGGTAGTCACGTCTTTACGACCGACGATACCCAGGTCCGCCTCACGATGAGTGTGGGCGTGACGCAATACAATCCCCTCACCGACGAGACCCTGAAGGACGTTATTGAGCGAGGTGCCACGGCGCTGATTCAGGCGAAGGGAAAAGGGAAGAACTTCGTCCAGTCGCTCGACTAGACTCTAGCGGGAATAGTCCAAATCGAAGTCTGCCGGGGTGAGGTACCACTGGACGTCGCCGGAAAGCCGCCTCGCAATCTCCGAGTCTCTCGTGTTTCCTAGTGCCCAGAAAATCCCCCAGCGCGGCGGCAGCTTTTCAGCTCCTTCTTTGACTAGGCGATCAGTTATCTCTCGGCACACCATCGACACAAATACGGGCAATCCCGCTTCCGAGAGTTCCATTACCCGGGCGACGATGGCTTCGGTGTCGTGGCCTGATGCTGCCACATCGACGACGTGCCATTCGCCGAGTCCATCCCTCGATTCTGCTTTCACAACCTTAAGGTAACCTGCGGCCAATCCGCCATCGGGATAGATTGGAATGAAGCCGAAGGCAGCCTCGGTAGGTTGCGCCATTTGCAAGTCGTATCCTGTGTGTCTGGCGAAGAAAACGCTCTTCTCAGCGCTCAGCTCTTCGTTGAGCGCGTGCATTTCGGCAGGTATCTCTGAGCAGTTCGCGAGCTTCGGCCCGGTCGCTTTTCGCCGGCGCTTGCCGGGGACACGCAGTCGCGTCATCGGGCCTGCGAAACTCCAGTGCCATTCGCGGAGAAGGGCGACCCCATAGGTGCTCCAGCCAGCCGCGAAGGAAAGAACTGCTCTGCGGGGAAGCTTTTCCAAGAAAAGTCGGGCGGCCTGCTCACCATCTTCCCCGGGAACGACTAACATGTCTTGCAGGACCAGCGCGTCATGGTAGTCGCCGTCCAGATAGAGGGCACGGCGGCGGGCTGCGACGTAGCCGATGACTCTGCCCTCCAGAGTCGCGACCACGGGCCAGCCACCGCCGTCACCTGTGAACGCGCGTTCCCAGTAGGCGTCGTGGATTGCCAAGCCCTGCTCACGGAAGAGAGCCAGAACGGACTCTTCGTGTTCTTCGTCGGCATCTATGATTTCAGGCAGCATTTGCCGACCCGGTCGGGGAGTGGGCGGTTACTTCACTTCTGGATTTAGCTCGGTAACTTTGCGGTCGACTGAGTAAACCTTCGCGGATGATTCGGTGAGGATAATGAATGTTTTGTGATCGTCGAGGAACACCATGTCCTCGAAATCATCGTCGAGTTGGACTTCGAGAAGCTTCGTGATGCCGCGATCTCGACGCTCCCAGACCGTCACCGAGTAGCGCATTCTGATTAGAAACACCGGGGAATTCGGGAACGCGTGGACCTGACGGATGCTGTCGTCTTTCTCGTTCGAGATCACCCCTTCAATGTACCGTGCGCTGTGGGTGATGACGACTTCCTTGTCCTTCATTCCGTCCAACTGAGCGGTGACGGAACTGGGATTGATCAGGAAGATTCCAGCCGAAAACATCCCGAGCAGAAAGAGCACGGCGGGAATGGCGACTTGTTTTGTCTTCAGAACATTCATCGGGAGGAGCCTCCGGGAAACATTGGCGCAACTGCGGCGTTTGACGAAATCAGCACCATGACGCGCGGAGAAAGCATGGGGTGTCAATGCAAAGGGGTTTCGATGGGAAGCGCCCTCGATTGGGCTGACCACCGGAGTTGACTTGCTCCCGGAAATCGCCGCCGCTATGAGCATTGCAGGAGGTACGCTTGGGTGTTTGGAAACAAGAAGAAGGACGCGGTCGACCCGACCCCCTATAGCCCTTTCCGGATCCCGCCCATGGGGTCATTGGGGGAGGAGTTCGATGAGCGCATCAGCCTCCCGCTGCAACCCCACGAAGTCCTAGCCCAACAGGGCAAGAACGCGGCTAAAAAACTTAGCAAGAAGGACATCGAAGCGCTTCGGCCGGACGAGGTGCGTTTCCTCCGGTATCGCGCAAAGTCGCACCCGCTCGCGGTGGTTGCCTGGGTGCTCTTCTTTTGCGCGCTGACGAGTACGGGGCCCGCGCTTGAGTGGCGAACGTTGCTGGCGGGCTTTGCGATTCTATTCTCGATTCTGTCGCTCGTCGTCATCAAATCCAGCGTGAGACTCCACGGTGGACGCTGGCCGGCGATTGTTGCCGGAACGCTCGCCGCTGCCCTTCTCGGATTCACGTACTACCAGTTCGGTGAACTACCCGTTCCGTTTGGCCTCTTATGAGTATCAAAGCGATCCTTATCGCGGCACTGCTTGCCGCGCTGATGTCCTGTGAGGGGCAGGTGCATTCGCAGTCTGAGAACCGGATGAGCGTGTACGAGGGCATCATCGCCGAGGAAACCACCGGGTTGACCGAGCGCGAGGAGGTACTGCTGCAACAGGTGTCCGATACGCCGCTCTCACTCACGAGATACCAGATCGCGGAACTTGCCCCTCTCATGGAGCAGGAGCATCGCGCGGTCGAAAAGATAATCGAGGCGGCGGGGCTTTCGGAGAACGCCGCAACCAAAACGCCGATCGGTGAACCGTTCCAGCCCGACGCTACGCCGCTGTTTATTGCGGCCAAGCTCATCGCCGTCCGCGTTCAGGTCCACATATCCGAAGGGCGATTGGACGACGCGACCAATGAAGCACTGGCGGTTTGGTTAGCGGCGCGCTCGTTCGAGACTGCGGATGGTTGCCGACTCGTCCACGTCTACATCGGAGTACACACGCGGATGCTCGCGAATCGGCTCCTTATCAGCGTGATCGAAGAGCACATGCTGTCGGAGGCACTGAGAAACCATGTCGCCGATTTCCTTTCGAATAGAGTCGCCGAGGACAGGAACTATTGCGGGTGCCTTATGAATGAATTGGAGTTTCGCGATTGGGTCGATCTATCGCATGTCAACTCCGTTAGAACGGCCCTGCAATCGATTCCAGCGAACCCAGGTTGGGAGGACGTTCAGTCGGTCGCGCAACGACTTGAATCGACCCCCGGCCTGACTAGTTTCGGTCGGCGGTTCTCGGACCTAGCGCTCAAGGAACGGTATGCTTCGGCG
Organism: bacterium; assembly: GCA_030431385.1. Classification (GTDB taxonomy): domain Bacteria; phylum Sumerlaeota; class Sumerlaeia; order SLMS01; family SLMS01; genus JAUIJJ01. Next base: position 11,893 of record JAUIJJ010000046.1, read on the forward strand.
CAGGAAGCGATGCTGATTCAAGCGCTTACATTTCGAGGCGGGGCTGAGACAGTTCCCATCGCCGATCCCTTTTCCGGAGGGCTGCTGAACATTGACGTTCGCGCAGATCACCTGCGCATTACATCGGTTGGCCCGAATGGAATCATGGACAGTAGCGAGGGAGATGATCTTTCGATAGTTGTCCCAATCACTAAGGGAATGCACTAGCGTTGTTAGCCATCTGCAGGGAGTCGTCTTGAGCGTATCAGAAATTATCGCCTCGGTTGGTGAGATCGACTGGGGCCCCGTGTGGATTTCGCTCCGCGTTGGGTTTTCTGCGACCGCGATCTCCCTCGTCGTCGGGACCATTGCGGGGTGGCTGATGGCGAGCCGCGAATTCCCCGGGCGCCGCTGGGCGATGGCGCTGGTGATGCTTCCTCTGGTGCTCCCTCCCACTGTCCTTGGGTACTACTTGCTCGTGCTGATCGGGAGCGACGGCGTGCTAGGGGAGATCTGGCAGGCAGTTTTCGGAGCACCGCTGGTCTTCACAATCAAGGCGGCAATTCTCGCGGCCTGCGTTTCAACGATTCCGATCGTGGCCAGACAGCTAGCAGCGGCCTTTGCGGAAACCGATCAGGAAGTCACGGAAGCGGCTTTGATCGATGGTGCCGGGACTCCGGCGCTATTCCTGCACATCCACCTACCTCAGATTCGCCAACCGTTGATTGCGGCGGGCACAATCGCGTTTGCTCGCGCGATCGGCGACTTCGGCGCGACTCTCATGGTGGCGGGAAACATCCCCGGCCGGACGCAGACGGCATCCATTGCGATTTGGGACTTGATGAATTCAGGCAACGAGACACAGGCGCTAATTCTCGTTATCTTGATCAGTCTGGTGTCACTATTAGTCCTGGTGCTCACCACGGGTAAGACGATGCGAAGTATGTAACGTGTCTACTTGAGCGGCCGACCATAAGGCATCTTGACGACAACTGGCTCTCCGATCGATCCGGGAGCTGACTCCATCGTATACTCGCCACGAGTAGGATCTGGAGTCATCTTGATGATTGCTCTAGGAGTCGTCGAAACAGGATCGGGTGGTGGCGGCAAGTTGTGGCGCGCGTAGAGTTCCTCAATAGTCTTCGGCATTCGATCCGGGTCGCCAGCGGTCCTGATCGCTTCCAGGTGCATGAGGAGTGCGGTCCGGAAAATCGACTTCATCAGAGTAGCATGCCGCATGGTGTAGTAGATGGAACTATCGATGTCGGCACCACTATAGATCTTTGAGAAACCGGAGGGTCTGATCTCGCCGTATTCTGACAATGCGGTCGTCGTCGGTGTGTTCTGGGCGGCAGCAATCATGAATGGTGCCGATCGAAACAACTCGAGCCTCGCCCCCATAGCGAGGGGATCGTCTCCTCCGTCGACGATGTAGTTGAAATAGTGCCTGTTAATCAAGTGGGCGGCTTCAGGAAGCGGTCGGTCATCAATCATTGAGCGGTAGATCGAATCCCACCGGATCACATCCGCATTCGTGAGCGTTCTTGCTTCGTAAGCGGCCTGTTGAGGATCAAACAACTTTATTAACGAGTCAGTTGTTTCGATATCGGGCGGGCGGTACCTGATCATAGAAAAAACGATCTCCGCCCACCACACCTCCTCTCGATAGGAGTACTCGAGAGCTCTCATGTTAGATTCGGTGCGACGCATACCCAACGAGTACGCGTACCAATACTGGATGATTCGCCAGACCTTGTCGACATTTCCACGGTCCAGCTCCCTCAAAACAACTGTGGGCAAAGCCCACCTTCCGAGGTACTCATACGTTAAATGGGCGTAGAACGGCAGGCCTGTATCCCTAACTTGGATTCCGAACAGTGGGTATGGGAGGTCGGCGTGGGGAGGCATTGTCCTGTAAGCCAAATCCAACCGATCGAGCATTGGCTCCAACTCTTTTGCCAGTTCGACCACAACAGGTTCGTTCAATTCTTCTCGCCAACCGCTGCTACCGAGCTCGGCGGTCGAGAGGATGTGCGCCCTTATTATACGGAATACAGCAAATCGAGCACGCGTGGTGACTGAGATGCGGTCCTCTTTAAAGAAGACGCGGGAAACGATGTCTTCGGGAAACAGAACGGCCGCTTCCCCCATCGATTCGATGAACCTCAAGCCTTCTTGGGTCCCCGAATACTCGGCTTCAAAATTAGCTTTCGTCGTCACCAATCCCTTGGAGCTTGCGATTGCCACGTGGCGATTGTATCTACTCTCCGTCGCCTTGAGTCGAATTGTGGAGCCGACGATAATGAAAAGTACCGGTGAGAGAACGAGGAAGGCACCAGCCTGCCGCTGGGGCTGGCGGTTGCCCTGCTCAAGGACACCGAAGGCAACATCGAGGTCGATGTTCCGGTCGAAGGCAATCTCGACGACCCGCAGTTCAGGATTGGC
>JAUIJJ010000047.1 GCA_030431385.1 bacterium
GATGGCCTGCTTGGCGAAGGCGTCGACGCTTTCCCAGCGGCTGACGTCCAGCTTGATGGGGTAAGCGGTGCGGTTTTCCTGTGCGAGGATTTCGGCTAGCTGCTGCAGGTCTTCCTCCGAGCGTGCGCCGATGCAAACGGTCGCGCCAGCCCGGGCGAGAGCGATGGCGACGGCGCGCCCGATGCCGCGGCTCGCTCCTGTCACCCATGCGGTTTTGTCCGTCAAGAAGGTCATGGTGGTCTCCTCATCACTTGCGTCCAGAAAAATTGCCCCCGGCGCGAACCGGGGGCAATGAAACCGAGTGGCCAATCTGGCGGCTCAGGACTTTTCGTAGGCTTGCTTGAGCCACGCGACGACTTCCTTGTCGACGTCGCTCTTCTTTTCGAGTCGGACGCGGTGGGAGACCATGGCGTTGAAACTGCCCGAGGCCTCGAGGCGGCCGGTCGGCTCGACGCCTTTGAGGTTCAGCCCGAGATCGACACGGGTCGCGGTGGAGGGCTGGATGAGGCCGAACTGCTTGTTCCGACGGAGGCTGACGTATGCCTTCTTGGGAGCGAGCTCCACGTCCTTGCCGAACTTGTTAATCGCGGAAACCAGCGCGTCGTAGATCGGGCGCAGGTCGGCTTTCTTGCCGCTGTATTGGGCGGCGACGAGGTCCGCGTCGTCGAAGCTCGCGGCCGCGCTCTGGCGCACTTCGTGGGAAACGAGATTCGCAAACCCGTGAGTCATGCCGTGCTCTTCCTTGAGCCACTTGACGATCACGCCGTGCTTCTCGTCCTTCTTCGGGGCAGCGATTTTCTTCCACTGCTCCAGCGTCTTGCCGGTCTTTTCCTTCATGTTGGCGATCATCGCGGCCGCCATTTCCTTCGGGTCTTTTGCCATGGTTGTCTCCTTTGATCAAAGCGGCCAGTTGGCGGTTTTGCACTTCGCTGGCGTGAGCGGTCCGGTGAGCTTCGAGATGATGTGAATCATCTTCATACCGAAGGGAACCTTTCCCTTTTCGACGACGGACTTGAGCGTCTTGAGGATCAGGTTCGCGCCACCGGTCATCTGCTTGGCGGACTTGGTGCCGGGCGTGAGGTCGTCGAGGATCATCGTAAACTCGACGCCGCCGTCTTTCTCCTCCAACTCGTAGATCACCTTGCAGGGGGGATCGTCAAGATTGGTAAATCGGAACGTGTGTGCGTAGCGATTTGGTGGATCGAATTCAAGGATCTCTCCGACCGCGCCGACGTACTTGCCGTTCGCGGTTCGCATCTGCATTTTCTCTCCTGCCTGCTTCCCGTTGGTGTGCATCTTCATGTTGAAGAAGCAGGGCTGCGGTTCCTCCGACTGGGTGATCTCGCGCCAGACGTCTTCAATCCTTGCGTTGATGAAGATTCTGAAGCGCGCTGAATTGCTTTCCGCCATATTGGTCACTCCTTTTGGGATTCCATGCGGTACTTCAACTGAGTGAGTTTTCCTGCCCAGTGGGCGCTGAAGTCGGTGGTCCAGCGCTCGTGGATCATCTGAATGGGAACGGGATTGAAGAAGAGCTGGCGCTCGCGGCCGTGCTTTTCGGAAACGATCAGGCTCGCTTCCTCCAGCACGCGCAGATGCTTGAGCACCTGAATCCGGCTGACATCGAAGAATTCAAGTATGTCATTCACGATACAGCCCGGACGCTCCTTTACAACGTCGAGAATACGGCGGCGGCCATCGTGGGCCAGTGCGCGGAAAACGTTGTCCATCTCGTCTGAAGTCAACATGTAACCAAATGGTTACATGTTGAGGTGGGGGTGTCAAGCGGGTTCGATTGTTTTTTGTTTTTGGAGATCGGTGGCGTGTGGGTGTGAGTGACTTTGCCACCCGATTCCCTGCGGTCATCGGGGGCTAATACGGGTGCTCCTTTCGGAACCTAAACTGATCGCGGTGTCTGCGTGTGCTGGTGCCTCTGCTGCTGCGGCGAAGACTCCCGCTCAAACGCACCAACGGGTTTCTGGTGAGAAGGACTGGCCTTCCTCACGTCGGCGGGCCGCCGGCGATCCCAGTAGCTCCGGCGATCCGAGGCGTTTGCGTAGGCCGGGTTGGATGCCTTCGGCGTGTGGCGATTGCCTTTTGGAGAGGGGATATTGCAACTTCCCACTTGGCCAGCGGGGTCGCGGGGGCGCATAGTGCGTCATCTTAAGGGTGAGTGCCGGTGTGTTGGGATACCGGCCGGATCGAGGCACTCCGCCAGCCAACGATGGGCGGCAGGGATTGTTGTGCCTCTCCAACCCACAACCTAAGATAGGAGAGATGCATTCTATGAGCGATCAAAACGCTCTTGGCGCGCGCAAGAGTCTGAGCTTCAACGGTAACTCGGTGGACTTTCACAGCCTTGCAGCACTTGAGTCAGCGGGCCTGGGCAACGTCTCACGCTTGCCCGTCACAATACGAATTCTGCTCGAGTCAGTCCTGCGCAATTACGATAACTTTGCTTTCACTGAGGATCACATCAAGAAGCTGGCGGCGTGGTCGCCGAAGAGCGAGCGCGAGGAAACACCTTACAAACCCGCCCGCGTCGTGCTTCAGGATTTCACCGGCGTTCCCGCGATCGTTGATCTCGCCGTTATGCGCGACGCGATGAAGCGCCTCGGCGGCGATCCAACGCGCATCAATCCGCAGATTCCCTGCGACCTCGTAATCGATCACTCGGTGCAGGTTGATTTCTTCGGCATCCCGGATGCGCTCAAGCGCAACGAGGCGATGGAGTTTCAACGCAATAAAGAACGCTACGAGTTTCTCAAGTGGGGCCAGAAGGCGTTCAAGAATTTCCGCGTTGTTCCTCCGTCGACTGGCATCGTGCACCAGGTTAATCTGGAGTATCTCTCCACGGTGACTTTCCACGACAAGGAACAGAATCTGGTCTATCCGGATTCGTGCGTAGGCACTGATTCTCACACGCCGATGGTCGATGGGCTGGGCGTGTTGAGCTGGGGCGTGGGTGGTATCGAAGCGGAGGCGGTGATGCTCAATCAGCCGATCTTCATGCTGGTTCCCGATGTCATTGGTTTCCGCCTGACGGGTCGCTTGCCCGAGGGCGCGACGGCGACGGACTTGGTTCTTCGCATAACGGAGATGTGTCGCCAGAAGGGCGTCGTTGGCAAGTTCGTCGAGTTCTACGGCGACGGCGTCGCGACGATGAGTGTTGCTGATCGTGCGACCATCGGCAACATGTCGCCGGAGCAGGGCTGCACCGCCAGTTACTTCCCGGTGGACGAGGAGACGCTTCGCTACATGCGCCTCACGGGACGGCCCGATGATGTGATCGCGCTCACCGAGGCGTATTGGAAGGAACAGGGAATGTTCCTCACCAACGATTCTCAGGTGCCTGAATTCACCGACAACATGGAGCTGGATCTTTCAACGGTCGAGCCGGCCATTGCCGGTCCGAAGCGCCCTCACGATCGCATCGCGCTCAGCCAAGTTGGCCCGACCTATCGCGAGACGCTCACAGCGCCAGTTGGCCCGCGCGGCCTTGGGCTCAAGGACGAGGAACTGAGCCGAAAAGCGACTGTGAAGTCGAACGGTGACTCTCAGGAAATCGGCCACGGAGCAGTCGTGATCGCGGCGATTACTTCCTGCACGAACACGAGCAACCCTTCGGTAATGTTGGCCGCCGGCCTCGTCGCCAAGAAAGCCGTGGAGCGTGGGCTGAAGGTGAAGCCCTACGTGAAGACCTCGCTCGCGCCGGGTTCGATGGTCGTGACCGAGTACTACGAGCGCGCTGGCCTGGATAAGTACCTCGATCAACTCGGATTCAACCTCGTGGGCTACGGCTGCACGACCTGCATCGGCAACAGCGGACCGCTCCCCGAGCCGGTCGCCACGGCGATCACCGAAGGCGACCTCGTCGTTTCTGCGGTGCTGAGTGGTAACCGAAACTTCGAGGGGCGCGTGAATCCGATGACACGCACGAACTACCTCGCCTCGCCGCCGCTCGTGGTGGCCTACGCGCTTGCGGGGTCAACTGCCATCGACATCACGAAGGAGCCGCTGGGTCAGGATCGGGACGGCAAGGATGTGTTCCTGAAGGACCTGTGGCCGACCAACGAAGAAGTCCGCAGCACCGTAGAAAACGCGGTCGGCCCGGAGATGTTCCGGGAGCGCTATGCGAACGTCTGGGCAGGGTCGGAAGCCTGGCAGGCAATCGACAGCGCCGGGGGCGATCTTTACGCTTGGTCGTCGGATTCCACGTACATCCAGCCTGCGCCCTACTTCAACACGCTGACTCCGGAGACGGGTAAGATTGAATCGATCCACGGGGCACGAGTGCTCGCGCTCTTTGGCGATTCGGTCACAACCGATCACATTTCGCCAGCCGGCTCGATCGCCGTTGGTTCGCCAGCGGGCAACTTCCTGATCTCCCTTGGCGTTGAGAAGAAAGACTGGAACAGCTACGGCTCACGTCGTGGAAATCACAACGTCATGATGCGCGGAACGTTTGCGAACATTCGAATCAAGAACGCGCTGACGCCGGGAAGTGAGGGCAACTGCACCGTCTATCACCCGACCGGAGAGCACATGACTTTCTGGGAGGCTGCGGAACGCTACACCGAGAGTGGTACGCCGCTGGTTGTTCTCGCCGGAAAGGAATACGGCTCTGGTTCGTCTCGCGACTGGGCTGCGAAGGGGCCGTACCTGCAGGGCGTCCGCGCCGCTATCGCGCAGAGCTACGAGCGCATTCACCGCAGTAACCTCATTGGAATGGGGATCATTCCTCTTCAGTTTCAGGAAGGCGATTCCGCCAAGAGCCTCGGGCTTACCGGCAAGGAAAGCTTCGAGATTCACATCGATGACAACCTAAAGCCCGGTCAGATGGTCGACGTTCGCGCTACGGACGAGAACGGTCAGCACAAGACCTTCAAGGTGCTCAACCGCATCGATACACCGGTGGAAATCGAATACTTCCGAAACGGCGGAATTCTCCACACAGTGCTCAAGAACATGATCAAGGGATGAGTGGTCTGTAACGACGAAGGCTGGGAAGGCCGCTCCGGTTTCGGGGCGGCCTTACTGATCTTTCCGGGAGGCGCACTCCTTGCAGTATCCGAAGAGGATCAGTTCGTGTCCGGTGAGCTTGAACCCTTTTGGGAGCAGTGGTCGGATGTTTCCCGGGCAGCCGTCGACCTCGAAAACGCGAAGGCATTGATCGCAGCGGAAGTGATGGTGATGAGGTTTCCCGGCGACCTCGTAGCGGGCTGGCTCACCAGGAATCTCAACGGCGACGAGACGGTCCTCCTCTATCAGCGCTTTGAGGTTTCGGTAGACGGTCGCGATGCCTAACCCGGGACTGTGGCGCGCGGCACATGCGAGAATTTCCTGGGGCGCGAGCGGCCGATCAGCGTCTTCAATCGCTCGGCGTATCGCTTCCCTCTGTTGTGTCCGTCGCTCCATCTTTAGCTCCCCTTGACAGGTGATAACGATTTATCATTAATGCCGCCGGTACGGCAAGCACGATTCTTAACTAAACAGAATGCTCTCATGCTCGCACATCAGACAGTCTCACATTCCCGACTACTCCTCAAGGCGCATTGGCTCCTGTTCATCCTGTGCCTGACGATGGTGTCTGGCTGCTCGGATCGTAGCAACAGCTCAAGTGCGAGGGAGGCGCCAGGTCCCGTTTTTGTGGCGACGATCAAGCCTGTTGCGCTGATTCTGAAGGAGCTGTGTGGCGACACTGCTGAGGTGCGCACGCTGCTCCCCCCCGCCGCGTCGCCACACACGTTCGAGCCTTCCCCGTCGGACCTCCGCATGATTAACGGAGCGACTCTGTTTATCAGTGTCGCGCCGAATCTCGATGGCTGGGCGGCGGGCCTTGGTGAGGCAGACGCGGTCGAGATGATCACGTTCGTCCCGCGCGACAAGCTCCTGTTCACCGACCACCATCATCATCACGACCATGGGGACCACCACGACCATTCCAGAGCCGACCCCGCCAACCCCCACTTCTGGCTCGATCCGGTCCTCGTGGACGATTTGTTGCCGGGGTTGAAGGCGGCGCTCTGCGAAGCGGCGCCGGAGGATTGCGAAACCTTCACGAAGAACGCCGAAGCCTTCTCAAAGCGGCTGCGCGATCTCGACGAGAAGACGCGGCTCGCGCTCGCGCCGGTTGCCGACTCGAAGGTCATTACCTTTCATCCGTCCTTCGACTATCTGTTCGCGTCTTACGGCATCGAGGTTGCGGCGGTGCTGGAGGCGACGCCCGGGAGCGAACCCTCGCCCAAGTACCTGCACGAGATCGTGAAGCTGGTCGAGAGCGCCGGAGTCAGGGGCATTTTCTCCGAACCGCAACTCCCGGCCCGCTCGGCGGAGGCCGTAGCGGAGGCAGCCGGTGCGCAACTCTACATGATTGATCCGCTCGGCATGGAGGCGACCTCCTACGAGGAGCTGATCGACCAAAACACGGCGCGCATTTTGGAGGCGCTCCGATGACAGCGCCGGCGATCAAGGCCTCTCATTTGTCGGTGAGCTTTGGCGGCTACGATGCGTTGGAAGACGTTACTGTGGAAGTCGCAGGGGGGAGTTTCCTCGCCGTCGTCGGGCCAAACGGCGCCGGCAAGTCGACGTTCATTCGTTCTCTGTTGGGGCTTGTGAAACCGACGTCCGGGAGGGTGGAGATTCACAGCCACCAGCCGGGGAAACTGCCGCCGGGGACTGTTGGGTACGTGCCTCAGGTGAAGACACTAGATCGCCGCTTTCCCGCGCTTTCAATCGAACTCGTCCTCACTGGAATGCGGCGGCGCTGGCCGTTTCGAGTTCGAGCATCAGAACGCAGCGAGGCGATGGAAGCGCTCGAAAAAGTCGGAATGGCGCACCTCGCCGAGGCTGCGCTCGGGAAGCTCTCGGGCGGCCAATTGCAACGCATCTATCTCGCGCGAAGCCTTGTACGGAAGCCGCGGCTGATCCTCCTCGACGAACCGGCCACGGGTATGGACGCGCCCGGCGAGCAGGACTTCTACGCGGTCCTCGACGAATGGCAGGAAAGCTCCGGCGCGACGATTGTGATGGTAACCCACGACCTCGAAGTCGCCGCCCACCACGCGGGGGAAGTGCTCGTCCTCAATCGCCGAGTGATCGGATTCGGGCCGCCGGAAACCGCGCTGGGCGAGCACCATCTCAGCGAAGCGTACGGGCACGGCGGGCACAGCCACGGGAAGATTTTCGGAGCCCACAATCATGATTGAGGCACTTTCGCTTCCTTTCATGCAACGCGCGCTTGTGTGCGGGATCCTCGTCGCGATTTTGTCGGGTTGGTTCGGAGCGTTTGTCGTGCAGCGGCGATTGAGCTTTCTCGGCAGCGGGCTCGCGCATGCGGCGTTCGGTGGTGTGGCTCTCGGCATTTTTCTCTCGGTCCCACCGCTTGCGATCGCTGTCCCGTTTACGATCTTCGTCGGTCTCGCGATTGTCTGGGTGCAGCAACGAACCGTGCTCGCCGCAGACACCGCGATTGGGGTTTTCTTCGCCGTGTCGATGGCGCTGGGCATCGTGTTTCTGTCCCAGACCGACCGCTACACGACCGACGCGTTCGCCTATCTTTTCGGGACGATCCTCGCGATCAAACCGGCGGACCTCTACCTGACAATTGCAGTCGCGGCGCTTGCGCTGCTGACATGTCCGCTTTGGAGCCGCTGGGCGTACGCGACCTTCGACCGGGAACTAGCCGCCGCCGATCAGGTGAACGTTCTGCGCGACGACTACCTGCTCGCGCTTTCCCTCGCCGTGACTGTTGTTGTTTCGATCAAGGTCGTCGGCATCGTGCTCATCGCCGCGTTCCTGGTCATCCCCGCCGCGGCGGCGAGGCTGATGACGCGCCGGTTCTCGACGATGACGCTGCTTTCGATCACCTGCGGCGTCGCGAGCGTCATCGTCGGCCTGATCGGTTCCTATCAACTCGACCTCCCCTCCGGCCCCCTGATCATCCTAACGCAAGCCGCGATCTTCGCCGGAGCGTTCTTGTTTCGGCGGGGGTAGGTGAAGGCCTATCAGTAGATTGCGCGCCACTGGGAGCGCTGGCGGCCCGCCGGCGTGTTGAGCGCTTTCAGCGCCGTTCACGTTTTTGATTTTAGAGGGAGCTACATTCTGATGCCGGGTCGCAGGCGCTCCTCCGGAGCGCGGGCATGGCGGCGGCGAGGTTCCCCGGGCTGCGACCTGATTCGCTGCGCTCACCCGGTCTGACCCCGCGCTACTTGCAATGGCCCCTCCGGAGCTGTTTTGGCGCGGGCGTTGTTGGTATTCAGGGAGGGTTGAAGTTTATACATACACGCCAGCGAGCCGCTGGCGATCCCAGTGTGGCGCTCTTGCGATTCATCAGTGTTTATCTGTGTCAATCTGTGGCTAAAAAAACTGACTCTTAGAGGTGGTTGTGATTCGAGCCATCGCGCCCACGCGAGCGCTGGCGGCCGTGCCGCTACTTAGGGTTCTCGAATCGTGACATCGGAGGTAACGGAAGCGCAGCCCGCATCTTTGCCATTTGGGATGTTATCAACTCTACTCGTGGCTGATTTCCTCGGGATGCCCATTGATTGAGATAGGGATGTCGCAATATCTGCGCGCCAAAGTCCATTGCTGCGTATGAGAATTCCATTCGGAGCTCTGCCGCGGATTCCTTCTCTTTCTCGACTTCTGCAGAACCAGAGTCGCCTAACTCCAGCTTGCAAACTGCTATCTCCTTTTCCAACTGGTCCCAGGTCTTCATCACCTTCAAGAAATGCTCACTCAATGTTTCTCGTGCGGATAGAAGATCAATCGTGTGGTCTTGGAACTGCTCCAATAGATGTGAGACCTGTCGCCTGAGTGAGACGGAGTCGGAGTTTTCCAAGTCCGGGACTGTTTCCTTGTACGTCAATTGTTTCAAAACATCGACGAAGTACTCGCACTCAGACCGAACTCGATACTTCGGGGGAGGACTAGTATCGGTCACGAATTGTTCAAGTAGATAGGCTCTCAGCTCCATACCCTGAATCAAGCTGAGTGCTGAGGCATCTGTTGCGGTGTACTCGCACAGCATCATCGGGTCGCTTGAAACGATCAGCTTCCCCGAAGTCCGGTCCACTACAAGGTCTTCGATCTCCGCTAGACCAACTTCAGCCAAGAAGTAGAACGACCTTCGAGTCGATGAGTACTTGATAAACTCGTACACTTTCCTTACTCTCCCCGGGTAGCCGCGTGCCGCCCTTGTAGTTCCCCCGCTGAATTCGGGTCAACGTCTTGCTGCTCATCAAATCGAAAGCACCCAAGCACTGTTCCCCCAACCGAACCCGTCACTCTCCCCTTTCCCCGCCCGGGGCTCGGCGATAGAAGGCTCTTATGGCTAAGAGGGAATCACAGCTCTATCTGATTCACGGGAACAACGAGGCGGAGGTGGGCAATGCTCGCTTCGAGCTCGTGGCGAAGTTGCTGACTCCCGAGGAGCGGGATGCAGGGCTGACGGAAATCCGCGGCCCGGGGAATCAGCCGCTGACGTTGCAGCGGGCGCTCTCAGAGATCATTGGCGAGTTGGGGACGTCTTCTTTTATCTCCGGGTCGCGTCGGGTGGTTGTTGTGTACGATTTGCAGGATTTCTACGCGAAGCGCCGGGCGGCGAAGAAGAGAGCCGCCTCGAAGACGAAGAAGGCAAAGCCGAAGCCTGCTGGTGATCCCGTGCAGGCGTTTGCGGATTGGGTGGAGGAGATTCTGCCAACGACGGAAAACATCGCGGTCTTCGTGTGTAACGAGAACGACGAAAAGGGGAAGATGGTGGCCGCCGGTTCGCCGCTTTACGACCTGATCGCGCGTCACGGCCAAACCATCCAGCGCCGCGATAAGCCGCTGAATTTTGAATTGGAGAATCACATCTTCAGCCTGAATACGACGGCTGCGGTGAAGGTTCTCCGCGAGTGGATTCGCCGCGCGGGAAGCGATGGTTCGGGGCGGATGAAGATTTACTCCACGCTCTCGACGCAGGTGGAGATGCTTTTTCAGGCCCGCTGCCTCGACGAGGCTCGCAAGCGCGGCGTGCCGGAGACGCAGGTGCTGGACGCCTCCTCGTGGCCGAGCCTCACGAAAATGCCAGAGTGGAAGTCCAAGAAGATCCGAGATCTCTCGCGCCGCTACTCAATGCAAGAAATCCGCGAGTTAATCGAGTCGGCCAACAAGCTCCAGCGCCTTATGTATCCCAGCGGCGAGGAAGCGTACGTCGCCAACTGGGAAGACTTCGCCGAAGTCCTCCTCATCCGCCTCACGGCGTGAGGGCAGGCTGTGCAACGAAGGCCGCCTTTCGTTGCACAGTTGAATTAGGGTGAAGGAATTCTTGGAGCGGCGGGATGCGCTGTGCAACGTTTTTGCATGGAGCAAACACGGAGTATCCCCGATCATGTGCTTCTTTTTGCCCTGAGCGGCTTGAGGGCTCGTTTTTTACATTTAGGTGAAGAAAATCAGATTGCGTCTGGTAATGCGGCGTTGTCACGGTCTACATTCTGGCGTGTGCCCTGCGTTTGAAGCGCTCCAAATCATGCGGCAGAACCGTTCCCACCCATCCCATTCCCACCGAAGGAGAGAGTCCCCATGAAGAAATGGACTCCGGCGCCACTTCGGGCATTCACCCTCATTGAACTGCTCATCGTGGTTGCCATCATCGCCATCTTGGCGGCAATTGCCGTCCCGAACTTCCTCGAAGCACAGGTACGTGCAAAGGTTTCCCGCGCGAAATCCGACATGCGCACAATCGTCACTGGTCTGGAAAGTTACTATGTGGACAACAACCACTTTCCCGACGTACCTTATTCCACTCTGCCAATCTCACCGCTCACAGGTTCGCCTTCGAAGTTGAGCACCGCGTATTCTCGCATCGGTCTTGCGAAGCTGACTTCTCCGATTAGCTACCTGACGAACTCCAAAATGGAAGACCCGTTCGCCAAGCCGGGCGAGGATCCGCTGAACCCGCAGAACACCGATTACTTCGGATATGCGAATGCGACAGCGGGCCCGGAAGCCATGTTCCTCGGCGAGTTGGGCGCATTGACTGGCGGATTTGCTATGGCGAGCAACATCGGCGCTTTCCGCGAGCACGGCTTCGTTCTCCAGAGCGTCGGACCTGATCAACTCAACTACGCCTACCAGATGCCTGTCACGGGCCAGGGTTTCGTTTTCGCCTACGCCATGCTCGTTGACCCAACTTCACCCCAGGGCCAGATGGGTCAGAACTTCATCTACGACCCGACCAACGGCACAGTCTCCACCGGTGACATCGTGAAAACACGCCAGCTTAATTTCAATAACTAGTATATCTGACAAGCGATGTTACTTGCGCGCCCGCCGGCTAAAACCGGCGGGCGTTCTTGCGTTTAGGACAGTTTGGGTGGACTTTCCGGCAGCGTATCCCTTACACTTCCCGGGCCTTGATCAAGGAATCACAACGGAAAGCAACGTCATGACCAAAGACGGCAAGCCCCGCCCGGGGCTGGAAGAACTCCTCAAGCATCGGTGCCTTTTCATTACGGGTACAGACACCGAGATCGGGAAGACCACCATCGCCCAGTCGATTGCGAATCACTGGAACGATCAGAAGCACGAGGTCTGCGCTGTAAAGGCCATCGCCGCTGGGGGTAAGAAGTCCCGCAAAGGCAACTTTGTCTCCCCGGATTCCCTCGCGCTTTCGAAGGTGTGTTCGGACAAGGCTAAGAAGATTATCCAGAAGTATTCCGGCCAACCGGCGGATTCGCCGCTCGTGGGCCTTACTCAGGCAATCGCGCCGTACACGGCCTCGCAGCTCGACGAGACGCCGATAAACCTTAACGTTATCCGAAACCTGATCCGCCGGATAAAGTCTGTTTCTTCACAGGACAATATGAAGATGATCGTCGAAGGCGCGGGCGGAGTTCTCGTCCCGCTGGCGCCGCGCCGGTTCATGGTCGACTTGATTGCTGGTCTGGAGATCCCTGCGGTCGTAGTCGCGGGCACGGAGCTCGGCACGATCAATCACACGCTCATGACGCTGGAGGCGCTGATGCGCCGCAAGGTCCCAATCGGAGCGGTGATCCTTTCGCGCCGCAAGCGCGGTGCCTACAAAATGGCCGAACACGCGGCTTTCCGCGAAATCGAGATGTTCCTCCCAGGCAACATCCCCTTCCTCTTCGCCCCCTACGCACAGAACAAGATCCCGGAGATTAAACCGATCCCGGTGTAGCGGGGTGTGATCGACCCCGAGATAACTTAACCACAGATGAACACCGATTCACACAGATAGGGTGCGTCCACGCTTGCTGAGCCTGCCGAATGGCGGGGATGCGCAGGCTATTCCCCGCTTATGATTCCTTTCAAGAACCGGAGCTCCTCCGCCAGGACTTCTCGGGCGGGTTTGCCCGTTTCGCAGGTCTTGCCGCAGGGTGTCCAGGGGGCGAAGCCGGGGTAGTTTTCTTCGGTGAGCGGATCGTTTGACTCGTCGGGGAGGTAGACCGCGGGCCATCTTCCGGGGCGGATAGTGATCGGATGCAGCCAGCAGGGAAGCGGCTTGTAGTACCAAGGGTGGCGGCCTTCGTTCATCGCGAGCGCCTGCAGGGCGCAGCGGGCGTCGTCCATCAGAAACGCGCAGGCAGTCGCGGGGAAGTGCGCGGGGAAGTCCGGCGCGCGGACTGCCATGTCGCGAGGCACGGTGCGCGTTCGCCAGCGGCCGTCAGGCTGTCTGACGAGCGGCGACTCATCGCTGGGGACTCACAACTCCTCCAACTCTGCTCCCCTATCGGTGGAGAGCTCGAGCAGGACTTCGGCCTCGACCGGATTGAGGTACACACCGTCGTGGCAGCAAGTGCCGGCGCATTCCCCCAGCCGACAAGTTTTGAGCGGTCGATCCAGCGATTCCTCGTCCCATCGGGCGTTCTGGAGGAGCTGGCGCAGCTCGATCACGTATTTGTGGAACGCTGTTTTTGTTGACATTAGACAAATCCGATAATTAATGTTTAAATTGATTGGTATGGCTTTTGAGTATTCCCTATACCAGTGAGCATCTCACCCGGAGGCACCGGATTGCCGGGCATCCGCCGCGAGGCTCGCTTACCACACCACAGCGCCTTCATAGGAAGGAACCACAAACTGTGGCGGGCACCACGACTCAAAGGAGATCGTAAAAATGAAGCGTATTGTCATCACACAAGTAGCCGCGATTGTCGCGCTTATGATGGTGGGATGTTCTTCGGAACAAGACCAAACACAGGAGATAAACGACATGACGAAGACTGAATGGAGTGACGTAAAAGATAAAACCAGCGAAGCCATGGAAACGACTGGCGAATGGATGAGCGACAGCGCCAAGGACTTCCGGGAAAACGCGCGCGTCTGGCTCAACGACTTCAATGAAGAAATCGCCGAGATGAAGGTCGAGGCGAAGGACGCGACCGGCGACGCTCGCGCAAAGCTCGACGAACAGATTGCTGCCCTCGAAAAGAAGAGCAACGAGTGGGGGCGCAAGCTCGACGAAATGGGCGACACGACCGAGCGCAACTGGGACGAGTTCAAACGTGAGATCGAAGTCGGCTGGAACGATCTCAGCCAGGACTTCAACGAAGCTGGCAGGGACATCAAGTCGGCGGCCAAGTCGCTCGGCGATAAAGCCAGCGAGGCGTTCAACGACGCGAAGAACAAGATGACCGGCGACTCGAAGTAAACGACCCCGCGGATCGCCGATCATTCAATAGACAAGCAAGTGCCGCCGACTCGCTCGGCGGCACTTGCTGTTTGTGCAGACTTGTCGAAGGAGGTCGAGACGTCGCGCGATGAAGGTGATTCGGATGAGCTAAGAAAATGGTGCCCGGGGCGGGACTTGAACCCGCACGCCCTTTCGGACCTCAGATTTTAAGTCTGGTGCGTCTGCCGATTCCGCCACCCGGGCACTTGCTCACCAGCGAGCCAAAAAAGGGACGATGCGCCAAGAGGTTTTCGTTTACGACGCCACTTTGAGTGAATCACATGTCCTTGCTTTCCGCTTTCTCAGAGACTGATCACCGTTCCGCACCTACGACCACTCAAGGAACCGTCGCCGCCGCACTGGCGCACGATGTGGCAGGCGCATCTACTCATTCGTCGCGTTGAATCTCTTGCTTCGAAACGATGACGCTAAACTGGGACATGACGCTCCTCTCGAGCGTAAACTCTGAAACAACCGTGTCATCAATACCCAGAACTTGATAATCCGCTGCTGGCAGTACCTCGGTGACATACTGCCCTTTCTCATCGGATTTCGCATCTTCCCAAAGCAGTTCAGGTTGGAGGAACACAGCACCGTCACTGCGTTTCAATCTGAACTCAAAGTTAGGC
>JAUIJJ010000048.1 GCA_030431385.1 bacterium
TGAGCCCTGCGCCATCGTGGGCGTTACTATTGAGTGATAGTTGGTGGAACGACGCACTCGGCGCTATGCGACCGTGGATGGTATCACCACTAGCCGCCGTCGCGAGTTTAGTCGCATCGTTTTTTGCACTGGCGCTTACTGGTTTCGGACTCTACGCGATCACCAACTATTTATATACATCTTGCGAAGAGGATAAACAGGATCGCTGGCTAGCTTTGGTACTATTGGCGCCGATGATTGCAACGCCGCTTCTCTTTGGAGTCATCGCCCGAGCGGTTGTGCCTCCGTATCAGTTGCCAGCATTGGTACCCATGGCACTCGCAGCCGGGTGGGGACTTACTTGTATCTTCAGGAATCGTGATAGAACGCTCGCCGCGCTCCTCACTAGTTTCGCGATATCAAGTATACTACTTACTATTGAAACCCGTCGAGGAATTGAAAGTGGAATGGGCGCAAACCCGGTCCTTCGCGAAAGGATGCAGGTTATTCGGGTTATCGAAGACCTTACCCAAGGGCGCTTCATTAACATCGGACAAGACGGTCGCAAGATCAACGACCACATGGACATCCCCTGGGTCTATTTGTTATACTGGGGAAATCTTGGAGGGCTGGCAGCCGTCGATGAGCAACCCGCTATCGGCTTCGCAATCGTGGATCACAACTCGCGCATCCGCCCGCAGATCGTGGAGTTTTACCGCAAGCAGGGGCGCACCGAATTCGAGCATGTGACTTTGTACTACATCCAAAGGGAGTCCATCCCCGAGTGGCGAAGGTTGATAGCAAGATACCCCTCCCCCACTCGATGAATAGGATATCAATTTGTCATTCAAGCGCAGCCATTGACACTGTGCCGCGCTCCGATGGTTATTCATTCACAGATCGTCGCGGTTCCAATGAATAGGTGTGATCGAGTGTCTTATGAGTATAAATGATCTCTTTGGCCGACTGGCCGACGACGGCGATGCTTCCTCGGGATTAGAGGAAGCAATGCAGACGGCAATGACTGCAGCGTCGCCGCTTTACGGAGCAGGCGCGTGGGTCAATCGCGTGCTTCATGAAAACGGAATGATGGAGAGGCGCCGCCTTCCTGCGGTCGTGGTGAGCGTTGGGAACATCACCCTCGGCGGCACAGGGAAAACTCCCTTTTGTATTTGGCTGATTGAAGCACTGAAACGGCACGGCAGGAAGCCCGGGGTTCTCACGCGCGGCTACGGTCGGGAGGACGAGAATGCGCTTACTCTGGTACACAGCGGCCGCAAACTTCGCGCAGATGCCGACACAGCAGGCGACGAGCCGGTCCTCCTCGGGAAGCGCCTCCGCAACGTGCCGATCGTGGCCTGCGCCAATCGCTACCGAGGCGGGCGCGCCCTGCTTCGCAAGTGCGAGCTCGACACACTTGTTTTGGATGATGGCTTTCAGCATCACCGCCTCGACCGCCAAGCGGACATTGTACTGGTCGATGCGACGCGGCCGCTTTCGCTGTTAAGGCTCTTCCCTCGCGGTTCCATGCGCGAACCGGCCAGCTCGCTCGGTCGCGCGCACCTCATCGTGCTGACGCGGTGGAATCAGGCCGACGAGCCGAAGCGCGTTCTCCGCGAGGTGAAGCGCAGCGCCCCCTCGGTTCCCATCGTGCGTGCCGTGGTCGAACCGGCCGGTGGCACGCGACTCCGTGATGGTCAACACCTGCCTGCGGAGTCCCTTAATGGAAAGCGCGTCATCGTGATCTGCGGGGTCGGCAATCCCGAATCGGTCCGGCAAACCGTTCGCGACGCGGGAATGCGCGTCGTGAGTTTTAAGGCACTGGGAGACCACGAGCACATCACCAGGTCGCTGCTGCGCAAGGCCGAGCAGCGCCGCGTGCGCGCGAAAGCCGATTACGTTCTGGTCACCGAGAAGGACGCCGTGAAGATCACCGCGCCTGAGGCCCTTGCCGAGTCCGTGGTCTCGTTGAGGATGGAGCTGCGAATGCTCACGCCAAAGGATCGCAAGCGCGCCGAGCGAGTAATCCTCGCCCGAGTACATTCCGGCGGTGTCCGAGGATACCTCGCGTGAGTCGCCGGGGCCGGGTGCCAGAATGAACATGCGAACTCCGATACCTTACGACGAGCCGATTCTCCCTCCCTTCGAGCCACGGGCGATTCCTGTGGTGAGGTCGCGCCGCTACCTCATCCACCTTCTCCTGTTCTGGCTGCTTCTGAGCGTCTTTGACATCGGCTTCGAGCGCGACAGCGAGTATGGCCTCCAACGGCTTGAGCGCCTGTGGCGAGGCAGCAACGCGATCGGCTCGCTCACCAGCAATCCCGACCCGATCTCGCCAGGGCTCGCGCCGGAACTGGGGCTGACCAACCTCGAGTTTACCGCTGGAAACGCCGCCTCCGAGGCCTACCTCAACTATCTCCACGAAAAGGGGAGCAGCGTCTGGAATCGCGGTGTCGAGTTTGCCATCGGCGACTTTCGGATTCAGCTCGGTGGGGAGATCATCTTCAACCTGATCCCTGCGTTCTTCTTCGCCATGATGTTTTGGCTCAGGGACAGACAAGTCGCGGCTGAGGGCCTCATCGAGGAGCAGAACCGTGTCTACCAGCAGCTCAACCAGGCGTTGGAACGGCGCGTCCGAGAGAGCCAGCGGATCATCGAGAAGCTCGACACAATGCGAAGCCAACTCGTGCAGGCGGAGAAGCTGGCGTCGATCGGCAGGTTGGCAGCGACTCTGGCCCACGAAATCCGCAACCCGCTGACCATTATCAAAAGCTCAATGGATATCGTGAATGAGGAAGTGACCGGCGAAAGCGGCTCGACAGCGGCCATCGGCCTCATGCGAGACGAAATCAACCGCATGGATCGCATCATCACCGACCTGCTGAACTTCTCTCGGCCCAAGCCGCCGGACATCACGCACTACGACCTCTCGACGCTCGTGCGCCACTGGCTGCCGCCGGTGGTTGAGGAGCTTGAGCGCGAGGACATTCAGCTCGTTCCGCAGCTCGACGAACCCGGCGAGGCCGCTGTCGATGCCGACCAACTCTACCAGGTGTTCCTCAACGTCATGTGGAACGCTCGCGACGCGCTCAAGGGGCACCCAAACCCCCACGTCTTCGTGCGGACCGTCGATGCAGGGGCCGATTTCATCGACCTCGTCGTGCAGGACACCGGCCCGGGAATGATCCCGGACGTCCTCGGGCAAATCCGCGAGCCATTCTACACGACGAAGACGCAAGGCACCGGCCTCGGCCTCCCCGTGACGGTTCAGCTCATCGAGGGGATGAACGGCGCGGTGGACATTGAGAGTGAATTGGAAGTCGGGACGACTGTGCGGCTTCGACTAGCTCGCGCTGGCTCTCGCTTCGACCGGATGATGTCCAGCCAGGACGCCGCCTGGGTTTCCGGACCGGGCGAGTGAACGCCTAGCGCGCCAGTGGCAGCGTGAAGAAGAACGTCGAGCCGCCGTCGGGCTCCGAATCGACCCAAACGGTGCCGCTCATCCGCTGGACCAGATGCTTGACGATGCTAAGGCCGAGGCCCGTGCCGCCCTCTTTGCGCGAGCGCGCTTTGTCGACTCGATAAAACCGTTCAAAGATCCGCGCCTGGTGCTCAGGCGGAATGCCCACGCCCTGATCCTTGACCATGACGACGAGCTCCGTCGCTTGCACGCGGGCGCAAATGCGGACCTCGGTTTCGCTCTCAGAGTACTTGATCGCGTTCTCCAGAAGGTTGAGCAGCACTCGCTCGAGACTGTCGTGATCGGCGAGCACGTCGGGCAGCGCGGCTGGGAGCTCGTTGATCAGGGCGAGGCTCTTCGCATCGGCGCGGGGGGCCAGCGTCGTAAAGGCGGCGGCCACCAGTTCCGCGAGTTGCATCTTTTCGAGGGTGATCTCGTTCGATGCGGACTCGATCCGGGAGAGCGTCAGGAGGTCCTCGATGAGCGCGTTGAGCCGTTCGGTGTGGTGATGGATGATCGGCATGAAGCGTTGAAAGGGTGGGTCCTCGCCCGCTTCCATGGAATCCAGACAGGTCTCCGAGTAACCGCGAATCGCCGCCAAGGGCGTTCTCAGTTCGTGGGAGACGTTCGCCACAAAGTTCGCGCGGACTTCCTCGGCCTGCCGCAGATTCGTGACGTCAAACGCCACCAAGATGACCGCGTTGCTGATCTCGTCGTCCTGCCAAGGGCTGAGCGTGACGAGCACGTTTCTCGGCGGCGCGGTCGCGAGCGTGATCTCGAAGGTCGCCACCTTGCCGGACTCCACAACGTCTTCCATCGAACGCAGGAGGCTCGCCCGGGCTTGCTCTGATTGCTTACTGTTCTGGATCGCCTTGCCAACCGAGAGCCGGAACATGGTCTCGAAGGCGGGATTGCAGCTGAGGACCGTGCCTTTCTCATCGAGAAGCGCCATCCCCTCTGCCATCGAATCGAGAATGGCGTTCAGGCGACGAAAGTCCCTTTCGCTCGACTCGACGGTGGTAGCAGGCAGGGTGCTCGCACGCCGCCGGGATAGATTCATCGCGACTGCTCCCACGACGACTCCGGTGATACCTGCGGCGATGATCTCAAACATGGAAGCGAGAAGAGTGGAGCGTGGGGCTCCGGGGCAAGCTGATGCAGTGTGTCATTTCGCAGGACCCCGTGTTGTTAAGTGCCCTCAAAAATAAACAGCGCCGGGAGGGGAATGCCCTGCCGACGCCGTAATGAATGGTTTGGTTGTGTCGCTACGAAGCCGCGACAGCAGTCAGCGGCTTGTCGCAAAATCGATAGCCGACGCCGCGGATTGTCTCGATGTAGTCCGCAGCGACGGGTCCAATCTTCTGGCGCAGCCGTTTGATGTGGGTATCGACGGTGCGGTCGGTCACATTGTCAACGTAGCCCCAGACATTCTCCAGAAGGTAGCGACGATTCAGTACGCGGCCGCGACGGAGAACGAGTTCCTGCAAGAGACGATACTCGGTAGAAGTCAGAGTGACGGGAGTGCCCTCGATGAAAACCTCGAAGCGCTCGGGAACGAGCTTGATCGGGCCGTATTCGACGACTTCCGGCAGGTCTTCGGAGGTCCCTGTGGACTGCGCGCGGCGGAGGATACCCTTGATTCGCAGCACCAGCTCGCGCGGCGAAAAGGGCTTCGTCACATAGTCGTCGGCGCCAAGTTCAAGACCCACGATGCGGTCGAGCTCGTCTGCCTTGGCGGTCAGCATGATGATCGGAATCTGAGCCGTGGCGGCATCAGCTTTCAAACCCCGGAACACTTCAAGCCCGTCGATGTCGGGCAGCATCAGGTCGAGTAGGATCAGGGAAGGAATGTGTTCCTTCGCCAAATCCAGAACATTTTTGCCGGTGTAGGCCACAATCGGCTCGAACCCGTTGCGTTCGAGGTTCCATGCGACCAATTCAGCGAGATCTTCTTCGTCGTCGATTACCAGAATTTTTTCAGTCATGTGCTCGTCCGGTGGAAGAGAGTCGTGTGACGGTGCCGTGAATTCATCCCGCCTACGACCCCAGACTCTCATCTCGCTTTGACCTCTACCTCAACCGGTGATTGTCTCTGCCTCGCAATTGTCACAGCCAAACTCGGGAGATGCAAAATGTTGTCGAATGAGAAATCCGTATTATCGGGTACCTTGAGCGCGTTGTTTTCGGTCGCCTTGGCGGCAATTTTTTCGATGGGAAGCGTCAGCGCGCAGGAAACCACCTACCAGTCTCAAAGCCGCCAAAATCAAGGCGAAGTCGTCGTATATACTGCCCACGACCGGCAGTTCAGCGAGCCCCTCCTCCGCGAGTTCGAGCGGCGGTCGGGCATCACCGTCAAACCAGTCTACGACACGGAGGCCGTCAAGACTGTCGGGCTGGTGAACCGGTTGCTCGCAGAACGCAATCGCCCCCGCTGCGACGTGTTCTGGAACAACGAGATCATCCGCTCGATCCAGCTCCGGGAAGAAGGGTTGACCGAGGCGTATCATTCGCCCAGTGCGGAGCATATCCCCAGTAACTTCAAGGACCCGGAGGGCCACTGGACAGGATTCGGCGCGCGGGCGCGGATTATCATGGTGAACAAGGACATCCTGCCCAACGAGGAGGATTGGCCGCGGCGCATCGACGACCTGACCTACGTTAAGTGGAAGGGGCAGGCGGCCTTCGCCAAGCCGCTGTTCGGCACCACCAACACCCACGCGGCGGTCATCTGGGCCACGGCCGGGCCAGAGAAAGCGAAGGAGTTTTGGCGCAATACTCTGAAAAATTCCGTCATGGAGGCAGGCAACGCCCAAGCCCGCGACGCCGCTCGTGACGGCGAGTTGGCGTGGTGCCTCACCGATACCGACGACGCGCGGGGCGCGCTGATTGATGGCGCAAACGTCGCGCTGGTGCTCCCCGAATCAGGTCCATCAGGCCAAGGGACGCTGCTCATCCCCAACACCGTCGTCCTGATCAAGGGAGGTCCGAACACCGACAACGGCAAGCTGTTCATCGATTTCCTGCTGAGCGAGGAAGTCGAGACCGAGCTCGCGCTGGGCCGCGCCGGCCAGATTCCCGTTCGCGCGTCGGTAAGCCCGCCAAAGGACCTGCCCTCCTTCAACGAGGAAAACACGCTTCAGGTCGATTGGCAGAAAGCCTACGAAGCCATCGCGCCCAGCACGGAGTTTCTCGTGGAGCTGATCGCTGAAATGGAAGCCGAGTAACAGGAAGGAAGATCGCCCGATCTGTGAGGGGATTTTCCTTGAGTCCCCCCGCAGACTCGGGCGTCATTCCAGTCTGGTTACCCGCAGGCAAAGCGGCACATAGCGGTTGCACCCGTTAAATGGGGCGCATACCGTCGGTCGGGTTAACGTGTTGTCACCGCAAGCCTTAGCTCTGCGGTCAATCTCATCGGGAATTCGAGGCGTCTGCCTGGGCGCCGGCGGAAGCTGGACTCATGCCGGAAATCA
The DNA here is from genome assembly GCA_030431385.1 of bacterium. Taxonomy (GTDB): domain Bacteria; phylum Sumerlaeota; class Sumerlaeia; order SLMS01; family SLMS01; genus JAUIJJ01. Next base: position 6,910 of record JAUIJJ010000048.1, read on the forward strand.
TCGTCAAACTTGGCGACCGCATCATCCACAGGTACTACTTTGACAAGGACGTCCTCAGCGTAGGGCGTGCTCGTGATAACGATATTGTCATCGAGAACCTCTCGGTCTCCAGGAACCACGCGCGAATTCGCCGCGAGGGTGACGTTTATATCCTCACGGATATGAATTCCGCCAACGGAAGCTACGTCAACGGGACCCGGGCGACCAAGACCGAGGTCGTCCACGACGACCAGATCACCATCGGAAAGCACACCCTCCACTTCGTCAACGAGGGCGAGTCCCACGAAGAGTCGAGCAGCAAGAAGGAAGACCCCGGCCCCTCGGCAGCGGATCTCTCCGGCAGCATCTGCATTCTCCACGTCACCAAAGGGAAGCAGGCCGGGCAGGAGTTCAGGGTCTGGAAGCCGGAAACCACGATTGGCCGCGCCAACGAAAACGAGATTCGCCTCCACGACTGGTTTGTCTCCAAACGCCACGCTGCCATTATCCGCAACGGTGATACTTACCTGCTACGCGATCTGGACTCGTGGCGCGGGACGACGGTGAACGGGAACTCGATCAAAGAAATCGAGCTTGGACTCGACGACGAAATCGTGTTCGGCAGCACGGTTCTGACGTTTCAGACCATGCCCGCAGAGGAAGTCGCAAAGCTCGGCCCTCCCGCCAGACCCAAAGAGCCCATTGAGGCCGAGGCCGATTCAGAAATCCGCACCACCGGCGATCGCGTACCAGTTCAGGACGTCTCTGACGATGGCGACGACGAACCGGTACCCGCTCCACAAGACGATGACTCCATCGCGCTGGACATGACCGATTCCGCCGAGGAAACCGGGCACAGCGCGGCGACGAATGCGCCTCCCGGCGTCGTCGAAGACGACGAGTTTTCACCCCTTACAGAAGAAGAATTGGAAGCGCTGGAAACCGAAGGCGAAGAGGACCTCGTCTTGGCGCTGGAGGAAGAGGAAGAGCATCGCCGCGCCGAGTGGGAGATGCTCGAAGCTGAGAAGATGTTCGCTCAAAACGAGAGCGACCACGACGATCAGAACCTCATCGAGAGCGATATGAACCTCGCGGCAGAGGAAGAGGAAGCGGTCGGCGGGAACGAAGCCGCCAAAGCTGGCCTCGCGCAGCGGGACGATCAAAACGGCGCGAGCGAGGCAGAAGTTGCCGCCGAAGCAAAAGATGAAGAAGAGGCTCTCTACGGCGGAGAGATGACTGACAATGAACCCTACGGCGATCCAGCCGAGGGGAGCAACGTCGCCGCCGCGGAAGCCAAAGCAGGAAAGAAGAAAGAAGCGGCAGGTTCCGCCGCCAACGGAGAAGCCAAGCAGCGCGAAGTTGCGATGTGGGAAAAGGCACTCAAAAACAAGAGCGCCGTTATTCGCAAGAATGCCGCTGGCCAACTGAAAAAACTTACCGGAAAAGACTATGACTGGCAGTCAGAACCAGCAGGTTCGTGATCTGGATAAAAAACTAAAGCGCGTCGGCGTCATTTCCGACATCCACGGCAACTACCACGCGCTGGAAGCCGTCCTCGCCGAACTCGAGAAGGAAGGCGTCGACCAGATCGTTTGCTGTGGCGACGTTGTTGGCTACGGAGCCCGCCCCAACGAGTGCGTGGAGAAACTCCGATCCATGGAGATTCCCACCATCGCTGGCAACCACGATCATGCCGCGCTGCTCCTCACGGACATCAGCAACTTCAACGAAATCGCGCGTCAGGCCGTTCTATGGACGAAGAAAGTCCTGACTGAAGAGAACATGGAGTTCCTCCGTGAGCTGCCGCTGACGCTCCGCGATACTGCCAACGATGTGTTCTACGTCCACGCCTCCCCGAAAGAACCCGGCGAGTGGAACTACATCCTCACCATGGGTGAGGCACGGATGAATTTTAATTACTTCAACGAGCAAATCTGCTTCATCGGCCACAGCCACCAACCCTTCATCATCGAAAACGACGAAGGGAATCTCGCGTGCCCAACCCGCCCGGAGATTGAGATTCACGAGGGGCGACGCTACTTGATCAACGTCGGCTCCGTCGGTCAGCCCCGCGACCATAACTGGCGCGCGTGCTACGTGATCTGCGACTTCGAAGAGCGCAAGCTGGAGATCAAGCGCTGCGAGTACGATCTGGCTGCCTGTCAGGCCGCGATCAACGCCGCAGACCTCCCCCGCGAACTCGCCGAGCGCCTTAGCCACGGCATGTAGCCCCGAATACAGGGGCCAATCGGCCCCCTCAACCCCTTCAAAAATACTTCCGTTTGAACTTGACCGTCTTGGGCCATGCCGCCGTCAATGACCGGACATTCCCTCAGGGTTCAAACACATGCAACAGATCCTCGACCGCCTTCTTGTCTCCACGCTCAGCGAAGCCAACGACCACTTCTTCCTTGAGCATAACCGAATTCAGGCCATCCTCTATTTCGGTGAGGGCGGCATGTTTTCCGAGGATTTCAAGCTGTATCACCGCCCCGCGAAAAAGGGCGGGAAGCTTTCATTGGATCAGCTCGAGGATGGCATCGCATTCCTGAGGGAGAGCCTCCGCGCGGGCCGGAAGGTCCTCGCCGTTGGCCCTACTGGCGCATCGATCGTCGCCGCATACCTCACCGAAATGGGAATGGGAACGGACCAGGCCATCAAGATGGTAAGCTGTGACGGCATCCCCAAACCAGACGCGTCGATTCTCGACAAGCATTCTGTGGAACTGAAGCGCCGGTCGACAGTTCGTGTTCATCGGTGATCGCCGCAGGTCAGCCATTCGCCCCTAAAGCAAATTTTCCTTTTGCCGGAGTGCCAGCCAGCAGTCATTATACCCGCCACCATGCCATCCGCTTCGCGAAACTCGAAGTCGATGGCGTGAAAACTGCACTCAAAGCCAAACGATGAGATTCGCTACCCTCAGACGTGAGGTGCGACGGGTCGCCCGCGAAAACCCCGAACAGAAGCCTCGCCGCGAACCCGGCCGTTGGGTCGCTATTGCGGCTTTGTACTTCGTCACGCTCATCCTCGTATCGCCGTTTTACTTTCAGGCACCCGGGAGACACAGCTCGGGAAGCATGATCCGCGAGGACATCACCGCCCAAACCGCCTTCAGCTTTGAAACAGAGTCCACCGTTTCCGAGTGGAAGCGCGAGCGCGAGCGTCTCCACAAGCGCGTCTACGACTTCGATTCCTCCATCGGCGAAACGGTGCTCGACGAAGCAGGGAACTTCTTTCGTCTGATCTCGCTCATCGACCCCGACGCCCTCACCAACGAGGAACTCGTCAATCGAGTGCGCCGTATCGATGCGCGCTTCGCTTTCATTGGTGTCGGCGAGGTGAGGGATTTCATTCGCCGCGCTCAGGACACACGATTCCAAAACACCATCCTGACAGTCCTCAAGGACGCCTACGAGGGGCAGGTCGTCGTGGATCGGAAGGCGCAGTTCCTCGGCCACCGCAAAACCGGCGTCGCCGATATTCAGGAAATCGACCAACTACTCGACCGCCGCCGGCGCAGCCTCCAGAACCCGCTCTCCGCTCCGATGGAATGGAGCGACTGGGCACCGTACATCAACGCGCAATTCTATGTCGATTTCGGACAATCGGGGCCGCCTCCCGGCGCGCTTGCCGATGCAGAGCAAATACTTAGAGAACTCGTTCGACCGAACCTCGTTTACAACATCAGTGAAACGCAAAAAGCCTTCGAGCGTTACAAACGACCCGACCTCTCCAGCCACTACGAAGAAGGCGATACGATCCTCACCGCGCCAGAGAACGGCAGGATGATCACTGAGGATGAAACGATCCTCCTCAGTACGCATCGCGACGCGGTGCAACTCGCCCGTCTCAAACGGCTCATTGGCCACGCGGTTTTTGTACTCATTGTCTATATCATCCTCTCGTTCTACGTTAAGAAGTTCAGCCGTGAATTGGAATTTACAACCGGCAACGTCATACTCATCGCCACACCAATTGTTCTTTCGCTAGGTATCGAGTTCCTGTTCATCCTCGTCGCTGGAGGAGCGCCGGACACTGTTGGCTATTTGTTCCCTGCCGGCTCGCTCGGTATGCTCGCGGTGCTCCTGTTGGATGTGCGCATGGCGCTGCTGCTAGTGACATGGGGTTGTCTGCTCCTCGGGCTTCAGGTTAACCTCGAATACGAGTACGTCATTGTCGGCTTGTTTGGTGGATACACCGGCGTCGCCGCGCTCTATACGATCCGCAAACGCTGGGAGCTGTTCCTCGCGAGCGTATTGATCGCGGTCGTCAACTGCGCCGTCATCATCATTACACACTTTATCGACACGCCGACCCACATTCCTTGGACTGCCGCAGCGGTCGGATTTGTCGGCGGTATCTCCAGCTTCCTGGTACTCGCGATCTTGCCGGTATTTGAACGTTTCGGCGTTGTGACTGATATGCAATTGCTCGAACTCTCCGGACTACATCACCCATTGCTTCGCCAATTGGAAGAACGCGCACCAGGTACTTGGCAGCATACACTTAATGTAACAAAACTCGCCGAAGCCGCGGCCACAGAGATCGGTGTGAACTACCTATTGGTTCGCACAGGTTGCTACTTCCACGACATCGGCAAAATGAAGAAGCCCGAGTACTTTACCGAGAACCAAGTCACCAAGATGGAGAAGCTGAAGCACCAGGAGCTGAAGCCTCAGATTTCAACACTTGTTATCAAGAATCACGTGAAAGAAGGCGTCGAGATGGCGCGCCGCGAGGGCATCCCCGAGCGCATCATTGACTTCATTCGCCAGCACCATGGCACCAGCGTCATTTCCTATTTCTACCATAAGGCGCTGGAAGCTCATGCGCGTGGGGAGATTAAGGAACCGGTACGCATCGAGGATTACCGATACCCTTGGGAAAAACCGCAATCGATTGAGGCCGCTATTGTGATGCTGGCTGACAGCGTCGAGGCAACCGCCACGGCGAAGCTCTCTGGCCGCACCGTACGCGAGGACGATATCAATCAAGTCGTGCGTACCGTCGTATTTGAAAAGTTTAATGATGGTCAGTTCGATGAATGTAACCTGACCATGCGCGACTTGAACATGATCCGGGTGATCTTCGTCAGAGTCTTGAAATCCAGATTCCACACGCGCATCGATTACCCGAAGAAGAGCGCGAAACAAGCTCCGCCGCCCAAGAAGGACAAAGAGCGCGATCAGCGCGACAGCGCGGACGGTAGCGAACGTTCGGCTAGCAGCCACTCCTCAGAGAAGATTCCGCTCGCAGCCCAAGAGTAAGTTCTCCCTATTGCTGAATCATAGTTACTAATGAAAAGCGGGGGCTGAAAATCAGCCCCCGCTTACTTGTTAGTTGGTGAATCGAACGCTGTTGCTACACGTCGAGGTTTTTGACTTCCGGTGCGTGGCGCTGAATGAATGCGCGGCGCGGCGGTACTTCATCACCCATGAGAGTAGTGAAGATGCTCTCGGCCTCCACCGCGTCATCGAGCGCGACACGCAGCAGGCGCCGACGCTTCGGATCCATGGTGGTTTCCCAAAGTTGATCGGCATTCATTTCACCGAGTCCTTTGTAACGCTGCACCGTGAAGCCTTTGCCGCCGATGTCTTTCACCTTGTTGAGAACCTCAACTAGCGAATACGCCGGCGTGCCGCTGCCATCCTTGCCGGCCACAACATAGGGTGAGGTTTCGTCCGTGGCGTCGCCACGTTGCAGGTGAGTCACCTCGAACTTGCTAATGTCGAATCCGAGTTTCTCCAGAGTCTTCACCGACGTTTCAACTTCGCGCGCCTCGGGGAACTCCTGGAAATCAACGTGTACTTCAACGACTTCTTCCGCTGAATCCTGTTCCACATCTTCGCCCTGAAAGAGCTGCACTTCTTCCTCCGGCGCGCTGTCTCCGTTCTGGGAAACTTCAGGATCTAGAAGCGCCAGCGATTTATCGGTATACGCGAATTCGCGCTCCGTATCGGTCACGGCCATACCCAGCGGGAAGCGGCCCTGCGAGTCGCGCTGTGCGATGTAATCGTCGAGTGAGATACCCTTGCGATTGATGATGCGAGCGATCTTGAACAGCTGCGCCATGGCGTCGCAGAAACTCTTAACCTGCGCTTTTGTAAGAAGCGTCTCTTCCATTTCCTTGCCATTGGGTTTGCGCAAGACGATCTGTGCGGAATTGATGCCCTCTTCCATCAGGAACGCATCCTTATCCTCATCATGATCGAGGTACTGCTCGCTCTTACCTTTCTTGATTCGGTAGAGCGGCGGCTGCGCGATGTAGAGGTGGCCGCGCTCGATCAACTGTGCGAACTGTCGATAGAACAGCGTAAGCAACAGCGTGCGAATGTGTGCGCCATCGACGTCGGCATCGGTCATGATAATGATTTTGTCGTAACGCAGCTTTTCGTAATTCAGCTCGTCACCAAATCCAATTCCGAGCGCTGTAATGATTGTGCGAATTTCTTCGTTGGATATGACCTTATCGATGCGCGCTTTCTGCACATTAATGATTTTACCACGGAGGGGAAGGATCGCTTGAAAGTGACGGTCGCGCCCCTGCTTCGCAGAGCCACCGGCCGAGTCGCCCTCGACCAAGTACAGCTCTGTACCCGCGCCCTTTTCAGAACAGTCGGCGAGCTTACCCGGCAGGCCACCACTCTCCATCGTGCTCTTGCGCACGATCTGACGCGCCTTGTGCGAAGCGATACGCGCCTGCGCGGCCATGATGACCTTTTGAACGATTGCCTTCGCTTCCTTGGGGTTCTCTTCCAAGTACTCGGAAAGGCCCTCGTTAACTAGCTGCTCCATAATACCCTGAACTTCGGCATTGAGCAACTTACCTTTGTTCTGACCTTCGAACTGCGGATTCGAGATGCGGACATTGAGAACCGCCGTGAGGCCCTCGCGCATATCATCGCCAGTGATACCGTCCTTGAACTTCTTGAGGAGGTCATTTTTCTGGGCGTACTTGTTAATAGAATTCGTCAGCGCGCGACGGAACCCGGTGACGTGCGTCCCCCCATCGCGCGTGTTGATGTTGTTCGCAAAACTGAACAATTTATCATCGAAGGACTCTGTATACTGTAGGACGACCTCGGCGGCGAAATACTCTTCAGTGCCGTCCTCCTTGGTATACTCGCGCTCCTTATTGATAACAACCTGCTTGCGGTTAATGACGTTCTTATTAGCGACAATGGTACGAACAAACTCTTGAACACCACCGCTAAACTTGTAGCTGACGTTCTTGCCGTTGCGCTCGTCTTCCAGAGTAATCGTCACACCCGAG
>JAUIJJ010000049.1 GCA_030431385.1 bacterium
CGGGTCGCCGGGGCTGATGAAGTCCTCGTCCCAAAGTTGCACCATGAAGTTGGAGCGGTAACCAGCGCCTGCCGAGAAGTAAGTCACGGGAGTGATCAGCTGAACAAAGCTACCCGAGGTATTCGAGTCGTTGACCTTGAGTGCGAAGGACAGAAGGTAGGGGCGTGAGGAGCCACCGATTGCGGCTTCAGAAGTGGACGAGTTTTGCAACGCGTTGCCCTCGACCGATGAGTACTGGAGCGAGGCCGCCGAGTCGTCGTCGTAGCCTGTCCCAAGCGCGGTGAATCCGTCGGTCGCTCCGCCGCCGAAAACTGTAACCTGCGGCACGGCGTTTTCGTCGGTGCCAAAACTCGTCGCCGAAGCGCCACCAGAAACCAAGTTGTCAAAGGTCTCGTAGTACGCTTCGTCAGCGTAAACAGTCGCCGAAAGAGCGACCGTCAATACCATCATCAAAAACTTCTTCATTCCTCAGATTCTCCATTCCGAGTGGGGATAATTAACGCCGCATTGAGCTACCGGCACGTGAGGGGGAAGTCGAGGGGAAAGTCCTCACTCCGCTGTCACAAAGTGGGGATGCTCAGGGAGCGGCTTGCCCTCTGATTTTTTTCGGTGCCAACATCTCCCCATGATACTCATCACCGGCTTTGAACCGTTCGGCAAGTGGACGACGAACACGGCGCTCTGGGCTGCTTTGGCCGCTGGCGAGGCGGGCGGTGGGGTGCGTTCGATGATCCTTCCGGTTTCCTATCAGCTCGCGGCGGCGCGCTTGGTTCAGGAGATCGATGACAGCGCGCCCGAGATGGTGATTTCCATCGGCATGGCGGGAAAGCGCGCGACGGTGGATGTGGAGACTCTCGCGCACAATGAAGACCGCACGGAGCTCGCCGATTCCGATGGCGTGATCCGGTCGGGAACGCCGATCTTCGATGGCGGGCTGGAGACGCTGACGCCCAGTTTTCCCCGCGTATCCCTCGTCGAGTATTTGCGCGGCGCGGGATATCTGGCAGGGTTGAGTTCGGACGCAGGGCGCTACGTTTGCAACAACCTGTTCTACACAGTCGCGGCGGCGCTGTCTGCACGGGAGTCCGAAACGCCTTTTACCTTCGTTCACATCCCGGGCCCTCTCCTTTGGAAGGAGCCAGTGGCCCGCAAATTCGGACGAGTATTGGCACAGTGGGCGCTTGAACAGACAGGCAGCAATCAAGCTGATCCTCATCGTTCCTCCGCCTAAGATTTTTTTGAAATGAGGAATTCAGAGTTGCTACTGATGGCCTGCCATCGGAGAGTGGCCCTATTCAATTTTCGGGAAGCAAAAGATGAGTTCCTCGCCCTCGACCGAAGTCACACGCGCTGACCCCGAACACGTTGCCGAACTGCGCAGGCGGCTGGACAAGGCTCGCGCCAGTTTCGGCGAGGACCATCTCAAGCGCACCAGCCTCGAAGTCGTTCGTTCGTATTCCGCAGCGATTGACGAGCTTCTCACCTATCACTTGGACCACATGGCTGAAGCGCTGGAGCTGGCGGACCTGCCCGAGCAACTTGCAGTGGTCGCCCTTGGTGGCTATGGCCGCAGCGACCTCAGCCTTCACTCCGATATCGATTTCTGCTTCCTCTTTCAGTCCACCCCGACACCCGAACAAGAAGAAACGCTCAAGGCGATCATCTATCCCCTTTGGGACCTGAAGATCGATCTTGGCTACGCCGTCCATTCCGTGGGCGACTGCCTCGCTGCGCTTGGTCAGGACATCGAAAAGACAACTGCGCTCATCGAGGCCCGGCACCTTTGGGGAAACGACGCGCTGACCGAACAGCTCAACGAGCGGACACACTCGAAGCTGCGATCGCAGCACGTGACGTGGTTCATGCGGCAGCTTGGTCAGGAACTGGACAAGCGTCACGATCGATTCGGCGACACGGTTTTCCTCCTCGAACCGGACATCAAGCACTCGTGCGGCGGGCTTCGCGACATCCATCATCTCCTGTGGATGGCGTTTGCTCACTTCGGACAGAGTAACCTGGGAGTCCTGTCCGAACATGGGATGATGACGGGCAACGAGCAGAGGCGGCTCGTTCGCGCTCTGGGATTCCTGCTGGAGCTTCGCAACACGCTGCACCTGAGTACGGATCGAAGGATCGATCTGTTGACTCTCGAGCGCCAGGTCGAGGTCGCCGCCGAGTGGAAGATTCGCAAGGGTGAGGTTTCGCTCCCCGAAGAACAACTCATGCGCCAGTTCTACGACCACGCGCAAATTGTCGACCGATTAAGTCGGCGCATCTTTCAGCAGCTCAGCAAGCTGACTCCGGGTCTGCTGGATCGGCTCGGTCATCGCGAGCCGCCGCGACGCGTTGACCGCGATTTCTGGGCAAAGGGTGATACGATTTGGGTCGAGCCGGACGAATTGCCGGCGGTCTCCCGCGAGCGGTCGTGGATGATCAGGTACTTCAACGCTGCAGCCCGCGAGAGACTCGAACCCACCGAGGAAACCTTGCGTGCAATCGAGGAACGCCTCGATCAGGTCGACGACGAGTTTCGCGCGTCGGCGTTTAATCGCGAGCAATTTCTCTCGATACTTAAAGCGGGCGGAACCGTCGCGCCGATTCTTCGCGCAATGAATCGCTGTCGCTTTCTCTCTACCTACATCCCAGAGTTTCGCAAGGTGTTGAACCTGCCGCGAATCGATCACTATCACCGATTCACCGTCGACGAACACATGATCCGATCTGTTCAGGTGGCGGAGAGTCTCCTGAGGGAAGAGCCGCCGCCGGGGCTGACCCACTGTTCGGAAGTTGCCAAGGAACTGCTTCGTGTCGACCTGCTGAACTTTGCCCTCCTCTTCCACGACATCGGCAAGGGCGAGGGGAACGCTCATGTGATTCGAGGAATGCACATCGTGCAGCGCATTACCGAACGGATGAGCATGACGAAGAAGGAGCAGGAAGTCGTTCGCCAGTTGATCGCGAACCACCAGAAGATGAGTCACATGGCGACGCGGCGCGACATCGAGGACCCGACGCTGGCGAAGGAACTCGCCGAGGCCGTGCAGGAGGATCCCGAGCAGCTGCGGATGCTATACGTCCACACGGTTTGCGACGTCCGCGCCGTTAGCAAGGATTCGTGGAATGAATGGCGGGGCCGGCTGCTCGCCCTGCTGTTTGAAAAGACGATGGACGAACTTCGAGGAAATCGCGCGGAAAGGCAAAGCCGTATCGCATCGGGCAACATGATCGACAAGATCGCCGACGAGTTGCGCCAACGCGAGCCGGACGCACACCCTCGCGAGATTTCCCGCTTCGTGTTCGACATGCCGGAACGTTACCTGCGCACCGCGCGAACGGTGGACGTGGTCACGCATTTTCTACTGGCCCGCGAAGTCACAGAGGAAAACCGCGTTCGCTATCGCTTTGAACAGTTTAGCAACTACGTCGAGTTAACCTTCGTCGCCCGCGACGCGCCGAGCCTGTTCAGCAGTCTGTGCAGCGCACTCGCGTCGAAGAATTTCGACATTCTATCCGCACAAATCTACACCGCAAAATCTGGTGAGGTCGTGGACATCTTTCAGGTGCGTGTCCCCGACCAACTCGCCAACGATCTGCCGCGATTGCTCGATCGAATTTGCGGGAAACTCAACAAACTCGTGCGCACAGGGGAACGACAAAAGTGGGGCGAGACGGTCAGTAACAGCAAGACCCTCGTGACCAAAGATCGCCTCGAACTACGGCCGCCCCGCGTGGACATCAACAATGAGATGTCGCCGACACACACCGTCGTGGAAGTCCGCGCGCCCGACTGCCCCGGATTGCTCAGCGCGCTCATGCGTGTCTTCGACGAACACAAACTCAACGTCGACCTCGCCTTCATTGCCACAGAAAGCTATCAGGTCGTCGACGTGTTCTACGTGACCGACTTCGAAACCAACAAGCTCCCGCAGGGAGTTCAAACCGATCAAATCTGCAAACAGATTATGCAAGCAATTCAAGACCTCTCGGACGCGGAAGTCGAACAGACGTAGTTAAACATTCAATCGCTGTTTCCGCGCGGGCGGGGCGTCGGCGATCCCAGAGAGACGATGACATCAAAACACCCCCGGCTGGCGCCGGGGGTTTTTTGTTTAGTTTGACCGTTGAGCTGTCGCCGTTACTTGACGAGTTCCACAGGGGCGATTTCCTCGAGGCCCTTTCGGATCTTTTTGGCGTCGCCGACGATGACGATTGTGAGCTTGTCAGGGTCGATGAGCGAGTTGGCCGCCGCGTCTACTTCTTCCGAAGTCATGCTGGAGATTCCCTCAATGTACTTCTCGTAGTAGTCGTCGTCGAGATCGTTCTGTTCGAGATTCCACAGATCGGAAACGGTGTCTTGTGGCGTCTCGCGGCTGAGGGCGAAGGACCCGACGATTGAGCTGATGCTTTTGCGCATCTCTTCTTCGGTCGGCGGCTCTTCTCTCATGCGGTCGATCTCTGCGAGAATCGCGTGGACGGCCTCGACCGTTGAATCAGTTTTGCTGAACGTGCTGATGAAGAAGCGACCGCCGAAGCGGCGCGGCGTGAAACCGCCGTATGCGCCATAGGTGAGACCCTTCTCCACGCGGAGGCTGGCGTTGAGTCGCGAATCCAATCCGCCGCCACCGAAGATGTCGGTGAGCACCCGGGTCGCGTAGTACTGGGGATCATCGCGACCGGGGCCAATCTCGCCCATGCGGATTTGCGACTGATTGGCGCCGGGCTTGTCGATCAGGTAGATCCTGCGATCTTGCCTCTCGGGTAGCGGCGGCACGGCGAGGGAGGGAATGTCGCCCTCGGGGCTCCAGTCGCCAAAGATGCCCTTTGCCATTTCGATGGCTTCGTCTGCGCCGATGTCGCCAGCGACGTAGAGAACGGTAGTCTCTGGCCGAACGTAGGTGCTCCACCAGTTCTGAAGCTCACCGAGCTTCAGGTCGTCGAGGCTGGCGAGCGTTGCGTCGGCGGGATTTTCGTAGGGATGGCCCTTGTACATGCGCTTGGCGAGCTCGCGCCCGGCGAGGTACTCGGGTGTTTTTTCTTCGATTTGCTTTCCGGTGCGCGCCTGCTCAAGGAGCTTTTCGTACTCGTCTTCCGGGAAGGAGGCGTTACGGACAACCTCGCCCATGAGTTCCATGGCGAGCGCGGCCTTGTCGGCGACGGCGCTGACGTTCACGGTACCGCCGTCTCCGCCAACATTGCCTGAGAGCGAAATCGCGTTGCTGTCCAGAATTTCGGACAGCTGCTCGAAATCGTAGCTTTCCGTGCCGCGAGTGACCATCTGGCTCGCCATGCTGGCTGTTCCGGGAAGCTTGGCGGGCTCCGTGAAGGCGCCGGCCTTCATACCAAGAGTCATCGTCACAAAGGGCACTTCACGGTTCTCGACGACGACCATCTTCAGGCCGTTACCAAGGACGCTTTCGCGCAGCGTCATGTCGAACTCAGGATCGATGAGCGGCGCGACGGGAGGCTTCTCGCCCCACCAATCGGGCCGGGAAAGGCCGGGCTTACCCTGGCCGAACTCAGCGCCCTCGGGGCTTTCCGCGATGGGAGAATTCTCTTCCTCTGCTGTCTTTCCGAACAACTTGCCCAATGCCATGCCGAAGAGGTTCGGCTTGATGTGGAGGTAGTACATCCGATTAGGAAGGAAATACTCATTCGCGACTCGAAGGACGTCTTCCTTGGTGACATTGCGAATCTTTGCTTCGGAGCGATTGACTTCCTCGACGTCGCCGTAAATGACGGCAGCCTGGCCGAGTGCGCTGGCTTTGCTGGAGACAGTCAGGAGTTGGGTGACCTCTGCGCGAAGCATTTGGTTGCGCGCCTTTTCCATCTCGGCGTCGGTGACGCCTTCCTTCTTCACGCGCTCGATGACTTCTTCGAGTGTCTCCATGGCCTTTTCCGGATCGCCACCGAGCGGATTCACAACGGCGAAAGCTCCGGCGAGGCCCATGCCCTCGAAGGCAAATGCCGCAGCACCAGCCTCGACGGCGACCTCGTCCTCGCGGACGAGGCGCTTGTAGGCGCGGCTGGAAGGCCCGCCACCAACGATGCTCATCAGGACCTGAAGCGGAACCATATCCTCGTGAGCGGTGCCGGGAATCTTGACGCCGACGCCGACAATGGGGACGGGGCCCTGACGCTCTTCAATTTCGATGTGGACGGGTCCATCCGGATGGTGGATCGTCATGTCGCGACGGGGCGGCTCGGGGCCTGCCGGGATCCACTCGAAGTACTTCTTGGCAAGCGACTGAACTTCGTCGTGGCTCACAGCGCCAGCCACAACCAAGACAGCGTTGTTGGGAACGTAATACGTCTCCCAAAACTTCTGGAGGTCATAGCTTGTGGCATCGCGCAGGTGGGAAATGCTGCCGCCCGGCGTCCATCCGTAGGGCTCTTCGCCGAAGATTTCCGCCAGCACCTTTTCGGGCGCCTCGCCGTAGGGGGCTTCCCTGCCGTTGCGGAGCTCCTCCTCGACGACCTTGCGCTCAGTGGCGAAGGATTCGTCGTTGATTCCGAGGAAGCCCATGCGCTCGGCTTCCAGCCACAGAACCATCTCGAGCTGATTGGCGGGGATGTTCGCCAGATAAACCGTCTGGTCGAAGGCCGTGTAGGCGTTCGTGTTGCCGCCGGTCGAGCTGATCACGTCGAAGTGATCTGTGTTGGATAGAAGCTCTGTACCCTGGAACATCATGTGCTCGAACATGTGCGCAAAACCATGTCGCATGTTCTCTTCGTCTTTGGAACCCACGTGGTACCAAAGCTCTACGGCGACGCTGGGGGCGGAGAAGTCCTCCAGCGAGATCACCTGAAGCCCGTTCTTCAGAGTCACGCTCTTGTAATCAAAGGGCCGGTTATCGGCAGCCTTTTCTGTCTGTGCAAAGAGGGACGCGCTGGCGAGCATGACCGCCAGAATCAACGCCACTCGACCTAGTACTTGGCTCATATTGTGTCTAACTCCTTTAGAAAATCAATGGCCGAAGATTATAGTCTCAAAGGACCGGTTTCCTTCATTCGCGGCGAGGGAAATCGACAGCGCCCGCCACGCTCCAAATCGGAGTTTCCCGCGCACCGAAGGTTCTTGACGCTGTTGCCCCCTGATCGAGGGAATGGGGTGTTGATGGTGAGATGTTCCGATTCCTGTTCCTGTTGCTGAATGATGCCTACTGGTGAACGTCGACATATCAAACTGCGTGGCCTCGCCACGGCGGTCGCGGCTTTGGTGCTGGCTGCCGTCGTATTGGGGCGCGTTTCCTCCCCCGGTGCGCCGGGTCCGGTGGCGCAATTCTCCGCAGCAATGACTTCCCCCTTCCTGAAGGCCGGTAGCGCGTTTCACAACCAAGGCGGCCACTTTTGGGCGGCGGTTTTTGGCTCGAAGCGAATGGCGGCAGAAAACGAGGCGCTCCGAGCGGAGTTGGCGGAGCTACGAGTTCGCCGCGCCCGCGAGGACAGCTTCGAGGCGCTCGGCACACTGACCCAAGAAGTCTCCACGAACATCCCCGACGGATCATTCGACCTCATCTCTGCGCCAGTTCTGGCGCCCCCTCTCACAAGCGAACGCCAGCACCTGTGGATTGATCGCGGCACGGTAGACGATCTCGAGCCGGGCATGGTCGTGTTGAGCACGAATGGGGTGATTGGGATTGTTTTCGAGGTCTACAAGGAAACGGCGGTGGTGGAGCTGATCACCGACGAACGATCCGTGTGGGGCGCGCAGATGGACCTCCGCGATGTGCGAGGGCTCATCCACGGAACTGGCGACCCCCGCAGGGTGGAGCTTCACTTCGAGCACACCGCCGCAACGGCAGAAGTCGGCGAAATGGTGGTCACTTCCGGTATGGCCGGTAGCGCCGCGCCGGGCGGGTTGCCTTTCGGCGAGATTGAAAAAATCACACACAACAGCCGAGGCGAGCCTGCCGCGATCGTGCTCCTTCCAGAAGAACCTGATCGGCTTCGCACGGTGTTCGTGCTTCCCGTCGTGCGCCTTCCCTGGCAGCCGGAGAAGAGCCGATGAGCCTTCGCGAGGATTGGCCACTCCTGAGCGGAACGGCGTTGGGCGTCGCCGTGGTAGTCGGACAAGCCTTCGCCCACGGCGTGCACTTTCCGCTCCGGTTCGAGCCCGTGCTACTGCTGCTCGCCGTGTTGGGATTTCGTACGTCGATGACCTTTCAGGTAAGCCTTTCGGTCGTGGCCGCGGCTCTAGGAGCGACGCTGCTCTCTCTGACGCCGATGCAGATGCTCCGTCCGTCCGCAGGGGCGGTGTTGGCCGGAAATCTCGCCTTGGGCAAGATGGACGGTGAGGCTTTCTCGGTAGCGCATGGCCGCTTCGCGCTGGCGGCGACGCTCGGGTGGGGCACCGTCGCGCTCGCGCTTCACACGCAGACGGCGGGATGCCTTCTCCGCACGCTGATGACACTTATGACGATCAGTTTCTGCTTCCTCGCGTACTCAGTGAGGGGGGCCTTTAGCGCTTCTTCGGAACTCGGCACCCGAACGGTGAGCCGTGAATCCGTCGCCAGTCTGGCGCGGAGGTAACCGAATTGGAATCGGCCGCCATTGTCCGCGAAAAGTCTGGCGACCAACTGTCCACGCGCAGCCCCATGCGCGGGCTGGTGCAGAACGTCGATTGGCTGCTGCTGCTCGCTACGCTCGCAGTTGCGCTCGTCGGGATTTGGCTCCTGCGCGGTGCGGTCTACGGCATAGGGGGCCTGGAAGCCGCCGCCGCGAAGCAAACCGTCTTTCTCGCGATCGCCGTGTGTGTCCTCGCCGGGACGTTTCTCGTCGACTACCGGTGGATCAATCGCGCCGCCATGGGGTTATACGTCTTTAACCTGGCAGCGTTGATCTTTGTGCTGCTCTCCGGCAGATCGATCAACGGCGCGAAATCGTGGATTCCCCTCGGCCCGATCAACTGGCAGCCGAGCGAGACGATGAAGATCGCGACAGTGCTCGTTTGCGCGCAATGGATCGCCCTGCGCCCCGACGGGATCGAGTCGATCAAGGGGCTAATCCCGCCCGCGCTCATTTGCGGCGTCCCCGCGCTTCTCGTGCTCGCCCAGCCAGATCTCGGAACGGCCTCGCTGTTCTTCGTCATTTTCCTGACAATGGCTCTAATGGCCGGTGCACGGCGTAGCCACCTGCTACTTACAGCGGGCGCGGCAGTTGTTGGCCTCGCCTCTGCATGGCCCTTCCTCAAGACGTACCAGAAGGCTCGGCTTATCGTCTTTCTCAATCCCGAGTCCGACCCCACTGGCGCGGGTTACAATGTTATACAGTCAAAGATCGCTATCGGTAGCGGCGGATTATTGGGCAGGGGCTGGGGGCAGGGGACACAAAGCACGCTGCGCTTCCTGCCAGAACATCACACCGACTTCATCTTCGCGAGCGCGATCGAACAAATCGGCTTCGTTGGAGGGGCTCTATTGCTCTTCGGATTCGGCTTTATCGTGTGGCGGATGATTAGTGCGATGGACATCGCGAGGGATCGATTCGGAGGGCTTGTCGTGGCCGGACTCATTGCGATCTTCGCAGGTCACATTATACTGAACGTAGGTATGAATATGGGTCTGTTGCCGGTCACAGGAATTCCACTCCCCTTGTTGAGCTACGGCGGCTCGTTTCTGGTTTCCACGTTTATCATCTTTGGACTTATACTCAATGTCGCTTCGAGGAAGTATACTTTCGCAGGACTATAGGGTTGAAGAGTTGCTACTCAGCAAGCGGATCGACCCTGATGATATCACCCGGTTCCAGCTCATCCAGATCGAGTTTTCCACCCCATAGGTAGTTGAAGATGTGTTCCTTCACTTCGTCGTTGTAGTGAAACGGATCCTTGAAGTTCTCTCGGTTGCGAGTCGTTTCGTTTGGGTAGTCCATATCGATGAGCGGAGCGATTGCAGCGAGGTCCTCTCTGAACTGAGCAACTTCATCTTTTAGCCCGTTCGCGGTGGCGACATCTTGAAGATCGATGTGAGTCGGGAAGCTAACAAAGATCAGCTCGATCTCATTCGCACGGCAATACTCGCCAATCTCCTCCAATTGATTGCGGAACTCCTCAGGGTGTTGATACTTGGTATAGTAATACTTGTGAGCGAACTCGAGTTGGCGTTTCCAAAACTGGTCCTTGCTCATGTCGGGAACTCCGACACCGCTAGACTCACCGGAAAGTACGTCTCCGTAAAGCAGCCATGCACCCTCGATGCTATCTCTATTGAACACGTAAAGGAAGGGGTTCTCCTGCATTCTTCGGGATGCTGGTGCTCGGTTGCCTCGATTTCTCACTGTGTATAAGTTGAAGTTCACTCCTATGTAGACTCCTTTCAGTTCAGCACGCCGCACACAGTACCAGAAAGCATCTACAATCTCGGGGAGTGTCCCACCGCCGAACGCCATGTTCGCAAACTCATGTCCGGTCAGTTCACAGATCGCATGTTCGTCATGGGGGAAAGCTCTGGAGTCGCCGAGTATGATATACTCGCGAGGGTTCTGGCGAAACCTCGACATCTTCCAAGTCACCCAGTTGAGCGGGAACGAGGTACGGTACTTAACTTCCTTGCTGGCAACGATTCGTGATGGTACATAGTCGAATGGATCCGCAGTGGCGACTAGTCCGCCTAACAATGTAAACGGCAGCGCCAGCAGGCCGAGTCTCAGGAATAGCTTTTTGACACCGTTCATGGTCTCCTACCTAGAACTGGAAGTAAATAAACTGTTGGGACTGATTGAATGCGCCGAGGAAGATGATTGCCGCAACGACTGCATAGTATACTGTCCACCGGACGACAGCATGTTGCTTGGCGAGCATCTCGCCCAAGTTCCAACGCGATTGACATAGCTCGATAGCTGCGAGAAGGGAAATCAACCCGCCCGACAGCAACACTTCACTTTTCAGCATTCCCAGCTGATTCGCCGCTTGCCTCGCCGCGCCGATGTCGAAGAGATTCACAAACGACCCATCGACCCCTATGAACATATTGGTGATGAGAGTGATCGCATCAGTCAAGTTGTTGGCCCTGAAGAATATCCATGCAAAGTTCACAATGGTGAATATGAAAACGACACGTAAGACTTTATGGGCAAGCGGGAATCGGTCGAGGCGAGTGATGCGCAACACTTTCCCGGAGACTCTTCCGAACAGAATTCCACAAATGAGATACATGCCATGAAGCGCGCCCCAAACCACAAAGGTCCAGTTCGCCCCGTGCCAGAGTCCGCTCACCATGAAGGTCACGAGCAGGTTCAGGTACCACCGACTCTTACCGACCCGGTTGCCACCGAGCGGAATATATACATAGTCGCGAAACCATGTAGACAACGAAATGTGCCAACGCTTCCAGAAGTCAGATATTGAACCAGCGAAATACGGACGATCAAAGTTTTTCATGAGCTTGAAGCCCATGATCCGCGCACTGCCTATGGCGATGTCCGAGTATCCCGAGAAGTCACAGTAAATCTGTACAGCGAACAATACTGTTGCGTAGAATATCACATGTCCGTGATAGGCGTCTGGGTTGTTGTAAATCTGATTCACACCAATCGCGACGCGATCGGCGATGACGACCTTCTTAAACAGTCCCCACGCGATGAGCTTCAAGCCATCGGTGATACGGTCGTAATCGAACTCGGTCTTTTTGTGAAACTGGGGGAGGAGGTTTTCCGGACGCTCAATAGGACCTGCAACGAGTTGTGGGAAGAATGAAACGTAGAGGGAGAATATGCCGAGGCGCTTCTCCGGCTTCTGCCTGCCGAGATAAACGTCAATTGTGTAACTAAGCGTTTGAAAAGTATAAAACGAGATCCCAACAGGTAGGAGCACGTTCAAATGCGGAATCGGAACAGGCGAGCCCAAGTTGTCAGATAACGTCCTGATAGATTCCGCAACGAAGTTGAAGTACTTAAAGAAGAATAGCAAACCGAGGTTCGTAAAGATGCTAATACATAGCAACAGCTTCCGTTTTCGCGGCTTCTCTGTCTTGCCGAGCTGCAATGCCACCGTGTAATCGATCAGAGTGGAGAGAATAATCAACCCAATGTACTCGGGCTTCCAACACATGTAGAAGAAATAGCTCGCTCCGAGAAGAAGTATCCATCGGTAGCGAAAGGAGAGTAGAAAAAAGAGTGTAACTACGATCGGTAAAAATATGAAGTATGAGACAGAGTTAAATAGCATCGGCGCTGCTTCTCAATTCGTGTCGGAGCATGGTTACTGATCGCTCCCGCGCATTGACTCCAAGTCGTCTCGAGTGATGCTGAGTTGCTTCATGTGGCGGTAGAGCGTTGCCTTGTGAACTCCGAGCGCGGCGGCGGCTTTTGTGAGGTTGCCTTTTGCGTTCTCGTAGGCATTGGCGATAGACTCCTTTGTAAGCACCACCGGTCCCGGGTCCGGATCGGGTTTCGGAGTAATCGTGATCGGCCACGCCTCGATGAAGTTTTCACCCTGCGAGGGTGCGGGAAAATCTTTCGTCACAGGCCTTTGCCAAGGGTCGGGAGTGTGTGTGGGTTGCGGATTCGATTGCCAGCCTTGCGGCTCGGTCACGATAGGTGAACGTTGCGAATACACCGCATCGGCGTTCCAATCACCGGGGATAAGGTACTCGCGCTCCTCAACCCATCGCATCAACGAATTCGCACCAATGGCATCGCCATGCGTTTCCACGACAAGCCGCTCCACGACGTTTCTCAGCTCGCGAATGTTGCCTGGCCACCAGTACTCTTCGAGAATATGCAATGCCTCGGGAGTGAACCTGCGAATGTTCCGATCATAACGACGATTGAAGTGTTCAAGGTAGTGGTCCACCAGCAGGGGAATGTCGCCACGACGCTCCCGCAAGGGTGGCAGATGAATGCGTAGCACGGAAAGTCTGTGGTAGAGATCGGGACGGAATTGCCGCATGGCGACAGATTTTTCGAGGGGGATGTTCGTGGCCGCGACGAGACGCACGTCGACGCGTTGTTCGTGCTCGCCGCCAACCCGTTCGATGACGCCTTCTTCCAATGCGCGCAAGAGTTTCGCCTGGGTCATGAGCGGCATCTCGCCAATTTCATCGAGGAAAAGGGTGCCGCCGTCGGCTCGCTCGAAACGCCCTCGGTGCTGGCGGACCGCGCCGGTGAAGGAGCCCTTCTCGTGGCCGAACAGCTCGCTCTCGAAAAGCTCCACGGAAAGCGCTGCGCAGTTCACAGCGACAAAATTCGCTGCGACGCGCTTGCTTCGCTCGTGGATCGAACGCGCGACGAGTTCTTTGCCGGTTCCTGTCTCGCCAGTGATGATCACCGGCGCGTCTGTCGGGCCGTACATGGCGATGCGGTGATAGACCTCCAACATCGGAATGCTCTGGCCGATCAGGCCGTGAAAGGCGCCGACGGCCGCCGCGCGGCGGCGGTCGCGTACGATCTCGGTCACGTCGCGCATGGCGACGAGGACTCCTTCTTCGGCGGGTGCACTCGGGGCCGCGTCGAAGATGTCTTCCCGCCAACCCGCGTGAATGAAAAGGGCGAGTTCCTCCCCGGCTTCGCTCTGCAACTCGCGAAAGTAATCGTTAACCGGAAGCCTGTCGCGCTGTACCTCATCGGCGATTTTTATCATCCACTCAAACGGGTGGTCGGGAAGCTCCTGGTGAAAGATGACCGCTGGAAGCGGGGCCTCATAGCCGAGCGCCTCCCCCAGCCAACGCGGAAAGTGATGCAGCTCCCACCCGTTCTCCACGGGCGTGAGGAGCGCGAGGTTTCCTTTTGGAGTTGTCGCCAGGGCGGTGTCTTGACGCTTCATGGCGCGAGATTAGAAAGCTAACCCGGTGCGCGGCAACCGGTTTGGACACCCCTTTCGGGAAAGGTCTGGCAGATGAGGTTCATCGACGGACATAACGACACACTACTCAATCTGTACACTCCCGACCGAGGGAAGGGGCGTTCCTTCTTCGAGCGGAGCGACATCGGGCAGATCGATTTGCCGCGCGCAAAGGAAGCCGGAATGGCGGCTGGCTTCTTTGCGATCTTCGTACCCGCCCCCCCGGAAGCAGGGTGGATTACCGAGATCGGCCATGCGCTCCACATTACCTCCGATGGACACTACGTGGATCCTGCCCCCCGAATTGATCACGAACACGCAGTCCGAGAAACCGATGCCATCCTCGAGTGTTATGCGAATCTGATTTCCGAATCTGC
>JAUIJJ010000394.1 GCA_030431385.1 bacterium
AGCTGAACCAACGATCCGTCGCCGCGTAGGTTGAACTATCAATCGTCCGGTGGCGCAAGATATGTCCAATCACCCCGGGACCGAGCACGTTGTGTTCGACGGTTGTATCGCGCTCAATAGCAGTCAACGCACGCGTGCCCACGGATTCCTTCTTCACCTCCTCGGTCAGTCCGTTGAAGTAATAGCGAGTCACCGCGTCACTGTCAATCTGCGTGGCGATCCGACGGCCCGTGTGTGGTGGGTGGCGTGGTCGATTTTGATATCGGTCGTACGGTAGGCAGTTATCGTGTCAGGCAGTTTATTGATTGGGTTCAGGGGGACGCTTATGCCTTCAGGTTGACCGGCTTGAGTCGTACGAGAGCGGGGCATGCGCTCGGTGGGCAGCTTAGGAGGTAGACGACGGTATCGCCGATGGCGGCCGCTTTGAGGGTCTCGTCGCCTTCTTCGCCGTCGGCCTGGGATTGCATTGCGGCTGCGGTGACGAGGCAGTGCCAGGACTCCTCGGGGGGGGCGAGGGCGTCGCCGCATTCGTCTGGCCAGACGGTGAGGTAGCGCGCGGCACCGCGACCGGCGGTGAGTTGGAAAACCGCCTCGCCGTAACTTCGCGAAAGCTCGCCCGCGCGACCACCGCGCAGCGCTGTGCCGGCGCCGAGCGCGTTGACCACGAAGTGAATGTGCCCGAGCGTATCGCGGACTTCGCGAACGCCGGTCATGTCGTCCTCGATGCTATCGGTGAGGAGGATTTCGGTAGGTTCGCCGCCCTTGGCGAGGATGAGTTCCTGAAGTTGGTGGAGGCGCTGCTTGTCGAATCCGGTGAGAACCGTTTTCGCGCCTGATCGGGAGAGTTGCAGTGCGGCCGAGCGGCCAACCGGCAAATCCGCGCCCAGTATCAAAGCGACCTTGTTCCTGAAGGTGATCCGGGCCATGGGGGTTCTCCCTTGAAAGTTGTACAATGGTTCGCGGGAAACACGTCTCGGACGCAAGAAAAGGATATGTGAATTTTCTACTCGCCAAAGTGGCCCCGTTCTTGCCTTAGGGTAAGGCGAGTAAAGGCGCTACCCCTGAGCAGGGGAGCTTTGGATTCCGGAGACGCGGGGCAGGCACTCCGGAATCCTCGCTTTTTAGGGGTGAAGAATCCCCCCTGTTTTCAAGGTCAAACGATTGCCCACGCGATTTTCCATCTAGTCCCATCGGCCATACTCCCGTTTCCATCAGGTCTCTCGAAGAGTTGTCATCTGGCAACTCCCGGGACGTTGCAGGAATGAGCGGGTTTACCCTGAGTCGTTCCCATCTATGTAATTTTTTTCACAGGTTTTGCATATTTTTTCACTCGCCCCATGGCGACCGGGTTCGCTCGGACGAGTTATCGTTATGCCTCGCGGCAGTTAAAAGTTCGCCGTCGGAGTGCTATGGCTGTTTGACATACTCCGGGAGATGCCCCTTATTTTCACTAGGGATCGCTAGCCAGGATGCCTCACCAACCGAGATCAGAGAGCTGGAGCAATGTCTGAAAGAGGCAACACGTCAATCGTCGGAACGGTGTTCTTCCTGATCGCTTTGTTCGGCGGCATCGCGGGATTCATCTACTGGAACTGGTACCAGGCGCTGCCGGAGATGGCAGAGGAGCGCGTCCAAAACCTCCTCGACATGCGAGCACCGCAGAAGGCGTTGGAAGTCGCAGAGAGCGCGCTCAAGGTTCGGCCCGACAACGCGGAGCTGATCGTTCAGCGCGCCGAAGCGTTGCAGCAGCTCCACCGCCATGAAGAAGCGATCAAAGAGTTTCAACGCGTCGCCGAGTTAGACAACGCCTACGTCACCCGTGCGCGGCTTGGGATCGACCACTCGTGGCGAGTACTCAATCGGGCGAACGAACAAGTCGCCCCGCAAAACCCCGCCAACCAACGCGACTTCGCAAAAGAGCTGGAAGAAGCCAAGAAACGGATGCGGAAGAAGTAGAAGGAGCCTAGCGCCCGCCTCTACCGCCGCCCCGGCGCCCGCTTCGACCCTGTGGGATCGGCATGTCCTCTGGGTTCGCCGGCTCTGGTCGCTTCACGTCTGGAATCTCAATCTCGGGAACGTTCTGCACTTCGATGTCGGGCGGGTTGAATTCTGTCAGCCCTTCGCGAATATCGCCTGCTCCGGCGAAGCTGAAGCTATAGAGCCTTCCGCCGGCGAGCGGCCACGAACCGTAGAGCGGGTTGGCGGCCTCCCCATTGGCTCCTTGCGGCATTACCACGATGTCGTAGCGCCCGGGGGGAAGGACGATGCGTCGGGTTTCCTCGTCTCCCAGGCTCGTGTACGGCGCGAGGGTGTATGATCGCGTCATGTAGCCGCTGAAGATGAACTGGACTGTCGAGCCGCTGGCATTGGCGAGCTTGAGCTGTGCGTCACTGTGCTGGACTGGGCCGATGATCTTTGGCGGGGCGAGGTCTGGGTAGGCTTTCTGCTCGCTGATCTGCGTCGCCAATTCGTCGAGCTGTCGTTCTTTCTCTGCGGCCTCGGGCATCACCCATCGATCTTTGAAGAGGATCTTGCCTTCAGCCTTCATGGAATCGACGTGGAGCTTGTCGCGCTGCTCAGGCGTCACCCACTCTCCCTCGTACT
>JAUIJJ010000050.1 GCA_030431385.1 bacterium
TGATCGCTCAACTGCGAAGCACTCTTAACCGCGTCCATCCCGAAGCGACATTCTCTGTCATGATCAAGGTCGAGGGCACGCCTCCTCGCGATTGGGCGGAGTGGCAGCGCTCGGAGATTTACCGCGAGCAAATGGTCGATTGGATTTCTTGGTGTCGCGACGGCCTGATCGACGAAATCGTTTTGGAAATTCACGAGGAAGCGAACCCGCAGGGTAACACGATCAAGGAATGGGTGACCTTCCTGAACAGCAACTGCTACGAAGTGCGCCCGCTCATCTCGGTCGCCGGCTCGCTGAACTTTACCCAAGGTCTCGTCCTTCAATTCGGCCAAATCCGCTCTCGCGGCATCGGGACGATTCTCCACAACTACGCCCGCCCCGCCCGCGACGTCTCGCCGGGATTCTTCCCGAGCCTCCCCAACGTGCTGTTCCGGGGAAGAGTCGGCCGCCCGCTGCGCAGGCCACCGATCTCAGGCACCATCGAGAATCGCAACTTTATGGTAATGAACAGCCCTCCCGCCCAGGTCCTTCCGCCGACGAGGACTCCACGCGCGTTCGTGAATCCGTTGGAAGGCCGCGAGCTCGTTTTCGAGACACCGACGCCAATTCCTACTCCTTCCCCGGTGCCGTTCGTCGTGCCTGATCCCCGCATGCGAATCATCCAACTCCGTTCCGGTGTCGAAGTCGAGGCGCGGGTGCTCAAGGTTACGGCTGAGACGATCACCATTCAAACATCCAACGCGCCCGCCGTCGAGTTGAGCCGCACCACAGTTGCGAGCATTGATCCGCCGCTGTGATTTCCGATGAAACCTGGATGGAGCGAGCGCTCGGATGGGCGAGGCTCGCGGCGCGTCGCGGCGAAGTCCCCATCGGAGCAATCGTCGTTCATGAGGACCGACTCCTCGGCGCGGCCCACGATGGCAAGGAAACCTTTCGCGACCCAACCGCCCACGCAGAAGTCCTCGCAATCCGCGAGGCAAGCAATCGCATCGGCGACTGGCGGATCGAAGGCAGCACTCTCTACGTCACTCTCGAACCCTGCCCTATGTGTGCCGGGGCCATCATTCACAGCCGCATCGCCCGAGTCGTCTACGGTGCTTCAAACGTCCGCTGGGGTTGCTGTTCCGGCGACCTCAACCTCCTCGCCGTCTCAAAGTTTAATCATCAGGTGGAGGTCGTAAGTGGTGTCCTCGCCGATGAAGCGGCTCAACTACTCAAGGAAACGTTTCGCGCCTACCGCCAACGCGATG
Organism: bacterium; assembly: GCA_030431385.1. Taxonomy (GTDB): domain Bacteria; phylum Sumerlaeota; class Sumerlaeia; order SLMS01; family SLMS01; genus JAUIJJ01. Next base: position 1,251 of record JAUIJJ010000050.1, read on the forward strand.
CCGTCAAACCGGGGAACTAACCCTTGCCAATGAACACGACTGCTACCGAACCTCCGCGCGGAGGCCGAAACTGATCTTGAGCGAACCCACCCAACAACCGCGCGTGCTCGCGATTATCTGTAACTGGAACAAGCAGGCGTTCCTCAGGGGCCTCCTTACGTCCTTGCGCCAACTCGGTGGCACGCCATTCGACATACTCGTCGTCGACAATGCCAGCACCGACGGCTCGCCGCAGATGGTTCGGGAGGAGTTTCCCGAAGCGAATCTCCACGAGACGGGAGCAAATCTCGGCGGAACCGGCGGCTTCAACGCCGGGATGAGTTGGGGCCTGCGCAGCAACACGAACTACGATTTCTTTTGGCTTCTCGACAACGACGTCGAGGTCCACCCTCACGCCCTCGATGCGCTCCTCGACGCCATCAACGAGGACGCAAAAATCGCCCTCGCCGGCTCAGCAGTGCTCCTCCTCAATAACGCCGAACATGTGCAGGAAATGGGCGCTGTCGTGAACTGGGAAACCGGCGATCTCGAGCGTGCCGGCGAAGGCCCCCTCGCCAATCTGGACCGGCCCAAAACTTTCAAAGTCGACTACTGCGCCGCCTGTTCGTTACTTGCTCGAGTGGAAGCAATCCGTGAAGTCGGCATATGGGATCCTGGGTATTTTGTCTATTGGGACGACATCGATTGGGGAGTCCGCATGCGCCGCGCCGGTTGGCGCGTGGTCTCGACGACCGAGTCGCAAGTCCGCCACGAGAGCTTCGACAACCGCCGCCCCACGAGCGGCTCGGCGATGGACTACTTGCGCTACCGAAACGCCTACTATTTCTACTGGCGATTTGCCCCGCGCGGCAGACGGTTCTCATTACTCTACAGCCAGTTTCGCACGAACCTCGCCTTCGCCGATAGCTTCGAGCTCGACGGCGATCACGTCGGTGCGAAGGCAATGCGGCGCGCCATTACCGATGTGTTGCACAACAACATGGGCGCGCCTCCTTGGGAAGAATTCAAGAAGGCGACCAAGCAAACAGAAGAGAAACCGCAAGCCGCACCGGCTAAGCTGAAGCGCATCGCCCTCATGCTTCGCGACAACCCCGAGCTTGGCCACAAGATCCACGCGCACCTCGCGAAGGAGTACGGTGAAGCGGAAATCGAAACGCTCATCTTCACCCGTAGCCGCGAGATGCAGCGCGAGAACTTTCCGCGCAGTCGCTTCCTCAACATGGACACCTTCCCCCGTCGGCTCGCGCTCGCGTTCAGCCTACCCTTCCGCTACGACGCCATCGTCGCGCCCGCGTTTCTCCCGCGATTCCTCTTCGAAAAATTCGTCGCGTGGAACATCCGAGTCGGCGAGGACATGAGCTTCGAAACGAGGCGCCGCAGCCTTCGAGAGATAATCCGCCTCGCGTTTCGACGACAGATGATCACCCTGCAAGCTGCCTACTATGCACTCCGACTGGCGTTCAAGAAGCCACCGGAAATCGATTACCACCATTGGCGCGAATGAAACACTTCGAGACCTACGAATGCGAGAACGGTTCCCATTGGCCAAGGGGTCGGCGCGGTCCCGGTGAAGGCACGGCCAGCCGAGCCAACCCGGTCGGCAAGCTCCTACGCCTGCTCGTCCACATTCCGCTCATACCTTTCGTGCTTCTGACGATGCTTTGCGTCCGGCTCGCGCTGCCGCTTCTCAACGCGTTCGATAAGGGGCGTGGACGATGAACGAAAGCACTTCCCCCACTCCCCACATCTCAATCGTCATCCCCTTCTACAATCGCGTGGCCGAGGTGAAGCCCTGCCTCGACGCTGTCCTCGGGCAAAATCTCCCCGAAGATCTCTTCGTCGAGGTCGTGTGTGTTGACAATGGCTCGACCGATGGCACGCGCGAAGAGTTGACCAAGTTCCCCGTCATTGTGATCGACTGCCAAAGGCGCGGCCCCGCCGCCGCGCGCAACGCCGGCATCGCTGCCGCCAGAGGCAGCATCATTGCCTTCACCGATAGCGATTGCATGCCGCAGCCAGATTGGCTCGTCGAGCTGATCGCCCCATTCGAAGAGGCGACGATGCTCATCACCGGCGGCGTCATCAAAGCGCGGACCCTCGAAGTTGGCGCTGCCCGCTTCGCCGAAGAATTCAGGGTCCTCGACCAGTGGAGCTTCTTCACCGAAGCCCCCGGATTTCCGCCATTTTTCGCGATGGCAAATTGCGCCATGAAGCGCCAAGCGATCCTCGATGCTGGAGGTTTCGACGATTCACTCTGGATGTCTGAGGACGCCGATCTCTGTTGGCGGGTACTCGACGTCGGCGGGAAGATTGCATTTTGTCCGAGGGCACTTGTTCGCCACAGCCATCGCACAACTTTTGACGGTTTGTTCCGTTGGGGAATCGACTACGGCAACGGCTCCGCACAGGTCTTCGCGAAGCACCGCGACCGCTTCGGGAAGCGGGCGGCCATCGCGTGGGACTGCTACCCTGCGCTTGCTGCCGCGCCGCTGATCATTCTCTGGAACCTGATCTTTGGGGGAAATCCCTACGAACGCCGCAGGCCGATTTACGAAGCGGTGTGGCGCACCGGCTACCTCTGGGGGCGCTGGAAAGGCGCGCTCAAGAACCGTGTTCCTTACCTCTAAACGACGACGCGTCCGCTACCGCTCGTACTCCTGAAGACTATAAATCCCCTCGGAAGTCAGCCAGATATCGCCGCTCGACTTCTTTCCGTTGGCGGGATCATAGGTGCGGTTGATCATCTCTTCTGGGGGAACCTTCATTCCCGCAGTGTAGAGCTTCGACAGCTCCTGCAAATCGTAGTCATGGTCGCGCCCCGTCGAGACCAATATCCACCCGGCGCCATCGGAGTAGTACACGAAAGGAAGCGCCCATTGCGGCGCGTGCGGGTCGCCCAGCAACTCACCCATGTACGCGACGGGAGTCGTCAGCGACGTCGGAAGCGACGTCAATTCCCAACCCCCTGTCGCCTTCACTTCCTTTTCCAAATGAACATAGTTCCTGAGCATGACCGGCGCGGGATAACGATTGTAATCCGCAAAGTACGATTCGAGGGCGGCCGCAGTATTGGACATGTTGTCCTTCCGGTGACCGGTCGGCCACTCCCCCGCTTCCTGAAGTTTCTTCTCGTTGTACAACAGCGCAGCCCCGCCAACCACCGATGCTGTGAAGAAGATAAAGAAGACGGTCCACGCGCCCTTTGGCTTTGGGCGGACTCCCTCTCCGGTTCGCTCGGGGTTTCTAGAACTCATAGTTCAGACTCTACGGCGCGATCGGGTTGTAGGTGCCGCTGATTCCTGTGTTCACACTGGCTGAGAAGATATTGCCGATGGAATCAAGCACATTGCGAATCGGGTGGCGGTAGACGAACACCTGATCATTGTCGACGAGGAGGATATCCTCGGTCCGCCGAGCGAGAATGTCTCTGCCGTTTACGAACCAGCCAACCTGACGCCCGTCGGGCAGTGTCCTCACCACTTCGATGTGAGACGAAGCGCGATACTGAAGCCCGCCGCGCTCCGTCAAAACCTGCCCGAGCGTTCTCAGGCTTGGGCCGAGGAAAACCACACCGGCCTTCTTCACGTCGCCGTGTACCATAACTGTACCCGCGCCGGGAATGAACACGATGTCGTTCGGCTGGAGCGGTATGTTGTACTGCAAATCGCCGGAGATGATGAATTCCTCAATCGGGATAATGATCTCCTCGCGCGGAAGAATCATGTCATCTTCTTCCAAGAAACGGTCGAGGAGCTCTTCCGTGGAAAGGTCAGAGCGCTGTTGGCGCGACACCTTCTCGCGGTAGACCTTGAGATAGCGGCCAGGCGGCTGATTCTCCGATCGCCCGCCGAAGGTAAGCCCCTTCGCCAGAAAGATCGCATCAATCACCGTATCCCCGAACTCGACCGGGTAACGGCCCGGTTCGCGAACTGATCCAAGAACCGTAACTGAATTGTAGTGGTAGTTCTCGATCGTGACAACCGGCACGGGGTTATTCACAAAGGTAGAGTAAGCAGCCTTCAGGTCCTCCTGAAGCTGCTGGGCAGTCTTGCCATGAACCTTAAGCGCGCCGATCAGCGGCAGTGTGATCATCGGGCTATCGGTCACTGTAACGATAAATTTTTCCTGACGCAGGTCCTCGCCGAGAATGTCAGGTCGCCCGACGAGTGTAATTGCGATCTCGTCGCCGGGGCCGATGAAATACTCCTGAGTTCCGCCAAGGCGGAGATCCGACGAACGGAGAACTTCCCCAATCCGCAGCTCGATTTCCTCCCGATCGGGATCAAAGGGCGCATCAATAAACCGATCACCCGGGCCGCGAACGCCGCACCCGAAAATCGAGGTGAGTAAAACGAACAAGGCTGCTATCGCAAGAAACTGTAATTTCATCATGAATCGAGTAGTTATCACTCCTCAAGTGTGACGCTATCGCTCACCGAAGAGGAGAAACATGGCGCCGGTGGAAGCCGTGCATCAAGGGGAAATGGCCCATGCTTTTTTCCTTGGCCCGATCACCCTTCGCGCTGTCTCTGAAGTCTCGCTCAACTCTCGATGGCGAGGCTCCTCCAGTGACATCCCCAGACTCGAATGTCCGGCGAATTTGCGACCAGGATTCAGTGGAATCCTCTGTCGCGGAACTAGCCAGCTATGTCCTGAACAACCTTCCAGCGAACAACCGCGCGGCGATCGTGGGCATTAGAACCCGAGGCTGGGTGCTCGCACAGCGCGTCTTCAAACGTTTGGCGGACTCCGGCCAGGCGGGAATCGAACTCGGCGCGCTGGACATCACACTCTATCGCGACGACCTATCTACACTCGGCTCTCAACCGATCGTCGGGAAAACCGAGATCAACTTTCCCATCGATGGTTGTACCGTCTTCCTCCTCGATGACGTGATTTACACGGGCCGCACCGTCCGGGCCGCCATCGACGCGCTCATTGAATTCGGTCGGCCCGCTGCGATCCGGCTCGCCGTGCTCGTTGATCGTGGCCACCGGGAATACCCCATCAATGCAGACCACGCCGCCATCGAAGTAGAAACCACAGCAGACAATATCGTCGAGGTTCGTCTTTTAGAAGTCGATGGCGAGGACGCCGTCGACCTAATCACTCGTTAAGGGCTTGGAATGACTGAGCAGCAATCAAACCTCGACCTTCCGCTCCCAACAGGCAGCGCGGAGAGCGATTCAATCTTCAGCGCAGCCACCCCCTATCAGAAAAGACATCTCCTCGATTTGGAGTCCCTCTCCCGTGGCGAGCTTGAGCGAATTCTCCACGACAGCGAAGGCTTCCGACAGGTGCTCTTCAGGCCGGTCAAAAAGCTGCCGACGCTGCGCGGTAAGACAGTCGTAAGCCTCTTCTTTGAAAACTCCACCAGAACACGCACCAGCTTCGAAGTCGCCGCGAAAGCCCTTAGCGCGGACATAATCAACTTCTCGGTTTCCACAAGCAGCGTTTCAAAGGGCGAAAGCCTCTACGATACCGCGGATACCGTCAAAGCGCTCGGCGCAGATTTCATAGTGATGCGTCACCACAGCGCTGGCGCACCACACTTTCTCGCAAATCTGATGAAGGAGGTTTCCATCCTTAACGCCGGAGACGGATGTCACGAGCATCCAACGCAAGGCCTCCTCGACATTTTTACCATCGCGCAAAGGAAGAAGCGAATCGAAGGGCTTACCGTCGCCATTGTCGGCGATATCTTGCACTCCCGAGTTGCCCGATCCAACATCTGGGGCCTGACAAAACTTGGCGCGAAAGTGCGGCTCGTTGGTCCCCGGACGCTCATTCCCACGTGTTTCAAAGATCTGGGCGTAGAGACTCACTACAAACTTAAGGATGGCTTGGAGGGCGCAGACGTCATCAACGTCCTCCGTATTCAGCGCGAGCGAATGGAAGCAAACCTGTTCCCCTCCATTCGAGAATATGTCCTCATGTATGGCATCACGAAGAAGAGGCTCGCTTGGGCCAAGAGCGACGCGATTCTCATGCACCCAGGTCCCGTTAACCGAGGTATCGAAGTGGATCAAGACGTCGCCGATGGACCGCAATCGACGATCACGGAGCAAGTCACCAACGGCATCGCAGTCCGTATGGCAGCATTGTATCTACTCGCCGGTGCCCGTGACACCTAAAGGAGCGCACGATTGTCCACGATGTTGATAAAAAATGGCCGGGTCCTCGACCCGTCGGAAAACCTCGACGGGGAACTTGATCTCTATATAGTAGATGGTGTTATTAGTGATATCGGCAAGGGACTCGAAGCCAATGCCGATGAGACGATCGACGCCACAGGCAAACTCGTGGTACCCGGCCTCATCGATATCCATGTCCACCTACGCGAACCCGGAGGCGAAGCAAAAGAGACAATCAAGACAGGCAGTCGCTCTGCCGCAGCGGGTGGGTTTACAACAGTATGTTGCATGCCAAACACCAATCCTGTTCTCGATAGCGCGACGGGCGTGAACTACGTCCGCGCCGTCGCCGCGCGCGATAGTCTCATAAATGTTCACCCCATTGCAGCAGTCACAAAGGGACAACTCGGCAAGGAAATCACAGAGTTTGGTGACTTGAGGTTCCACGGCGCAGTCGCCTTCAGCGACGACGGGATGCCTGTCTACGACGCTGAGATTATGCGACTCGCCCTCGAGTACACGGCGATGTTAAACATGCCGATCATGAACCACTCCGAGATTCCAGAGCTAGTTGGCGAAGGTGTCGCGCATCACGGTCGCGTTGCCATGAAACTCGGCCTTCGTGGAGTCCCAAGGGCCGCCGAAACAGCCTCAGTCGCGCGAGACATTGAACTCGCAGCAGAGACCGGGGGACATGTGCATATCTGCCACGTCTCGACGGCCCGTGCTTGCGAACTAATCGCCGAAGCGAAACAGCGCGGAATTCGGGTTACCGCCGAAGTCACGCCTCACCACCTTCTCTTGACCGACCAAGCAATTGAAACATTCAGCACCATGGCACGTGTTGCACCGCCGTTGCGAGGAGCTGAAGACCGTGACGCCCTTCGCCAAGCCCTACGCAACGGGACACTCGATTGTATCGCAACCGATCACGCACCACACACCGATATCGAAAAAAATGTCCCGTTCCAGGAGGCCCCCCCGGGAATGATCGGGCTCGATTTTTCATGGGCGCTGATGTACCATGAAATGGTTGGAGCCGGAGTCCTAACGCTTTCCGAATTGGTCGCGCGCATGACCATTGAACCCGCGAAAGTACTAAACCTCTCCGGCGGCTCGCTCGCGAAAGGCAGGAATGCGGATGTCACGATTATCGACCTAGAGGGAACGACACAGATCACGAGAGAAACTATTAAATCCAAGTCCTGTAACACACCGTTCCTCGGCAAACAATACTCATCGAAGATCGAGACGACTATAGTTAAGGGTAGGGTCGTTTATAGCAATGGACAATGTACGAAACTTGAAGCGATCTCCCACCCATGAACCCGATCATCGAGCGTGCAACGGTCACGAGTCTCATCCGAAAGTCGGAACGCCTGCTTGAGATCACGCTCGCTGCGCCACAGGTCGCCGCCATGTTACGCCCCGGGCAGTTCGTACTCCTCAACAGTGAACGCAATTCGACAGAAGTGCTCTCACAAGTACTCCTCCCCGGCGTCTATGGCACGAAATTAACTGCGAACATTGAATCGAAAATGAGTAGCATGCAGTCCTTCGATACCTACCACGAGAACGACATCCTTTCGATTCTCGGGCCATTGGGAACCAGTTTTTCCACCGACGACTGCGCAGAAGCGGTACTGTTTGCCGATGCCGTTTCGGAAAGGGCGTTGCACTCACTCGCTTTGAGAGGCGCATGCTCGCCAGAGAATATCATCACCGTTCCGAACTCTCCGACTGAAGACTTCGTTCAACTCCTCATAGACAGAATCACCAACAGTTCGCGTGTCCTCGGCGCTGGTGATTCTGATCTGTTCGATCGGATTCGTTCCCGTATTCCCGCCTCTACAACATTTCAGTACCTGTTCAGCGATTGCGAGATCGCCTGTGGAATCGGAACGTGTGTAGCATGCGCAAAAGAACTCGCGGATGGGACGTACTCACGCCCATGCACCGCGGGATTGGTGTATGATGCCAGCGCATTCGCTTAATCTTGAAACGCGGCTAGGTCCGCTTCGCTTGCGTTCACCGATCGTGTTGGCCTCGGGCACATGGGGTTACGGTACTGAGGGTGCCGACTTCATCGACTACTCAAAAATCGGCGCGCTCGTTATGAAAGGAATCACACTTCAACCAAGAAGAGGCAACCCCGGCCCGCGTATCCACGAAACATCTTCTGGCATCTTAAACAGCGTCGGACTTGAGAATGTCGGAATAGACGATTTGCTAAAGTCCAAACTACCCGCAGTGAGCAACCTTCCCTGCGCCGTAATCGCTAACTTCTCTGGTTACGAGATTGACGAATACCCTCAGATGGCTAGAATGTTGAATGGCGCTCGGCGGCTGGATGCTATCGAGGCAAACTTGTCCTGCCCGAACGTCAAGGCCGGTGGGAAGGTTTGGGCGACCGACGCCGAATTGGTCCATACAATTACCAGATCGATCAGGTCTGCCGCTCCCGATAAGCCGCTCTTCATTAAGCTCAGCCCAAACGTGACCGACATTCGACCCATCGCGGATGCAGCAATACGGGGTGGAGCAGATGGGCTGACTATCGCAAACTGTTTGCTAGGAATCGCGATCGACCCCACGAAACGGCAACCAGTCTTTCGTAACTCGGTAGCTGGGATGTCGGGTCCCGCAGTGAAACCAATCATCCTACGACTTGTCTGGGAAGTCGCGACCGAGTTTTCGGGGTTTCCAGTAATCGGCCTTGGTGGGGTCTTTCGCGGCGTCGATGTCGCCGAGTACCTCATCGCCGGAGCCCAAGCCGTCGGTGTGGGTTCTGCCTCGCTCGCATTCCCCGACGCTGCCATGCGAATCCACCGAGAGTTTTCCGAGTATTGCTCAACTCATGGGATCACCACTGCCAAGGAACTATATCGAAACGCTATTGAAGGAGAAAGCAATAGATGATGCCGTTCTCCGAGCTAATCAGAAACGCAACTGCACGAAACAAGAGCCACCTTTGTGTCGGGTTGGATCCTGACCCAGAGAAGTTTCCCGACCACCTTTCCAAAGACATCAACGGTGCGCGGACATTTGTTGAGTCCATCATCGACTCGACGTCGGATTTAGTCTGTTGCTACAAACCCAACTGCGGGTTTTTTGAACAGTTCGGTTGGGAAGGTGTCCAGATGCTAGAGGAACTTCGTTCCATGATTCCCGCGCACATTCCAATGCTACTCGATGCAAAGCGGAGTGACATCGGGAATACAGCAACCGCATATGCAAAGTCGGCTTTTGATGTCATCCGCGCCGATGCGATTACGGTGAATCCTCTTCTCGGCAGAGACAGTATCGAACCATTCACTATATACAAATCAAAAGGCGTCTTCCTTCTAGCGCTGACGTCCAATCCCGGCGCGGCGGACTTTCAGTTACCCAATGATCTACACTATCAGGTGTGCGACTTTGCATCATCAATGGCGACAAACTGCCCGGAGGTCGCACTCGTCGCGGGTGCAACACGCCCCGACGACTTGCGCGAGATCCGGGAGCGATTCCCCAACGGACTCATCCTCGTTCCGGGGGTGGGGTCTCAGGGTGGCGAGTTGGAGGAAACGATCAAGGCGGGAAGTCGCCACGACGACCTGGGGTTGATCATCAACGTGTCGAGGGCTGTCCTGTATGCGTCGTCCGGGAAGGACTTCGCAGAGGCGGCCCGCGACGCCGCTAGTCACTTCAGGGAGCAGATTAACAATGCCATCTCAGCAACCGCTTGAACTGGATATCGATGAAGACAAGAGGGAACTGCTTGCGAATTGTGGTGCTCTTTGTAGCGGTCACTTTACTCTAACATCTGGCAGACATTCGAGTTACTATTTTCAGGCGATGCGCTTGCTGGAGAAACCGGTTCTCGCGCTCGGCGCAGCCGAATCCATTTGCGAGCAGTTGAACGACGAACAAATCGACTATGTACTCTCTCCTGCGGTCGGCGGGATCACTTGGGGTTTCGCGATTGCTCAACAGTTTCCGAAGAGCACCTCCATTTTCGCCGAACGTATTGATGGCAAACTAACACTCCGGCGAGGCTTTCAGATTCCGAGTGGCGCGCGTGTGATGCTAGCAGAGGATGTTGTCACAACCGGTGGAAGCCTTCTCGAGGTTTACCACATCGCCGCAAACGCCGGTGCCAAAATCATCGGGGCGGCTGTCGTATTCGATCGGTCCGGTGGCGAGTTTCGCATGGATTGCCCGATACATGCATTCGCCTCCTCACGAATTCCATCTTGGGAACCGAACGAATGCCCGTTATGCCGCGCGGGAGTCGACACTGAAACGCCAGGAAGCCGCCATCTCGGCTCTGCGAAAGGCAAGCAATGATAGGTATCATAGATTTCGGCGCGCAGTACTCACAATTGATCGCCCGTCGCGTCCGCCAAGCTGGTGTGTACGCGGAGATCTACCCATGCTCGAAGCCGTTCTCCGACATCCCATTTGCGAAGATGACTGGTGTCATTCTATCTGGAGGTCCAGCGAGCGTGCACGAAGAGTATTCCCCTCGTCTGGATAGCGAGTTTACTAACCTCCACGTTCCAGTGCTTGGTATATGTTACGGAATGCAGGCGCTCGCTGTCGCAGACGGCGGGCGAGTCGCTGCTGCGGAAGTCGGTGAGTATGGCCGCACGCGAATGACTGTCGATTCCTCCGCTGCGCTGTTCGATGGCATTGATCCACACACCGATGTTTGGATGAGCCACCGCGATTCTGTGAGTAGCATTTCCGGCGACTGGATCGGAGTAGCGCAAACGGCGAAGTGCCCAATCGCTGCCGTCCGTCACACTTCCAAACCATGGTGGGGAGTGCAGTTTCACCCCGAGGTTCACCACACCGATTCCGGTCAGGCGATTCTTGAAAACTTTGTTTATCGCATTTGCAACTCACCCAGAGATTGGGACCTCGGCGATTGGATTGCCGATCACCTGCAACTGATTGCCGATGAAGCCGCCGGTCGCCGTGTTGTGGCGGCGGTCTCGGGGGGCGTCGATTCAACGGTGATGGCAGCTCTGTTGCACAAGGCTCTCGGTGAAAAGCTTGATTGCTACGTCGTCGACAACGGATTGATGCGACGAAACGAGATCGAGGAGGTGATTAAAAGTTTCGATGAGTTGGGCGTTCCTATTCAGTTGATACAAGCAACCAATGAGTTTCTGTCGGAGCTCTCGGGCAAGTCAGACCCAGAGGAAAAACGCCGCATCATCGGCCGTGTGTTTATCGAGGTTCTTGGCCGGCGTATCGGTGATTCGGACATTCTAGCCCAGGGCACGCTGTACCCGGACGTTATCGAAAGCGTGGCCGCCCACGGCCCTAGCACGACGATTAAGACTCATCACAATCGCGTCGCCGAGGTCCTCGGGCTTCTGGAGCAAGGTCGGATTATCGAGCCTTTGCGCGATCTCTTCAAAGACGAGGTCCGCGACGTGGGCGACCGCCTCGGAATCTCGAAGGAGCTCTTGTGGCGACACCCATTTCCCGGTCCCGGTTTGGCAGTCAGAATACTCGGCGAGATCACAGTCGAGCGTCTCGATCTCCTGCGAACGGCAGATGCAATAGTGGTCGAGGAACTGAAATCCGCGAACCTTTACTATGATGACACCTGGCAGGCTTTCGCCGTCTTGCTCCCGATTCGCTCGACTGGCGTCATGGGCGATTCGCGGACGTACGGCGAGGTCATCGCAATCCGCGCCGTCACCTCCCGCGATGGTATGACGGCAGATTGGGCACGGCTTCCCTATGAAGTCTTGGAGAGAATGTCCAATCGCATCGTCGGCGAGATCCGGGGAATCAACCGAGTGGTCTACGACATCACCAGCAAACCGCCTGGCACGATCGAGTGGGAATAACTACTCGTTTTCGCCGCGGTAATTCGGAGCGTCTTTCATAAACTGAACATCATGCGGATGGGCTTCTTTCTTGCCCGCTCCCGTGATTCTCACAATTCGCGCGTCGCGTTGTAACTCAGCAATCGTCCGACAACCATTGTACCCGAGCGATGCGCGCAGACCACCTGCATACTGGTGTAGGAGTGCGGATGTGGTACCCGAATAGGGAACCAACCCCTCGATACCTTCGGGTACCAGTTTCCGAGACTCAGTGCCCCGTTGCCCATAACGATCCGCCGAACCATTGCGTTGCGCCATCGCCCCGACAGAACCCATCCCGCGATAAGCGACGTACTGCCGTCCTTGAATGAGTACTCGCTCGCCGGGGCTTTCGTCGGTTCCAGCCAGCACTCCTCCCATCATCACGCAGGACGCACCAGCAGCGAGTGCCTTCGCCACGTCGCCGCTCTGCCGAATTCCGCCATCCGCGATAACCGGAACACCGGTCCCGCGCAGCTCCTTTGCGCATTCATAGATCGCACTGAATTGTGGGATGCCGACGCCGGCGATTACTCGCGTCGTACAAATCGATCCCGGTCCAATTCCTACCTTCACACCGTCGGCCCCGGCATCGACGAGCGCACGCGCGGCCTCGCCGGTCGCAATGTTTCCCGCGACGACTTGCTGATCAGGCCAATGGCTTTTGATCCACCTCACCATATCGATGACACCCTTGGTATGACCGTGGGCCGTATCAACAACCAGCACATCGACTCG
>JAUIJJ010000051.1 GCA_030431385.1 bacterium
GCTGGTGGTCATCTTGAGATCGATTGAGGATCGCCGCCCGAACGGCAGCCACGGTACCCGCGCCGTTGTTGGCGTGATCATCGGTATGACAGTCTGCACGCTCACGAAGCTCTTCCCGATCGTGCTGCTGCCGCATCTGGCGCTGCAGTTTCGAAACTGGAAGCATCGTGTCGCGATTTTAGTGGTCGTTCCGATTCTCGTGACGGCTGCCTACCTCCCGTTCCGAGATGCCGGTTGGAAGCTGTTCGGCGCGCTTGATACCTACGGCACCGTTTGGGAACACAACGCCTCGATCTTCAGGTTCCTCGTCGGAGGCTGGCAGGTCATCGACCCGAATGGCACGTTTTGGGAGCAGAGTGTGAACGGCGTCGGCGGGCTGGTTGGTATCGAAGACACTTCGCGGTTCTTCCTCGAGACGCGCGGGTTCGAACGGCAGCACGCGAATCAAGGTGCGGCCCGGATGACGTGCGTCCTGATTTTTGGTGCGCTATGGCTGGTGATGCTGTGGCGGAGGCGGGTGCCCTTCGACCGACAATGGCTCTATCTGGTCGGCGCGGGCATGCTTCTCTCGCCGATTGTTCACCCGTGGTATCTGCTCGCACTGGTGCCCGTCGTGCTCCGAGGCGGGCTGCCATCGCTCATCGTGCTTTGGTGGATCTTGACGGCACCGTTCAGCTACACGGTTCTCACGCAGTACTGGGTTTCAGGAACGTGGCGTCAGGCGAACTGGTCGTGGTGGCTCCAGTATGGCGGCATGGCTGTCCTCGCCATTGGGGGGATGGTCCATTACGCGATTCACAACAACGATTCGCTGACGACCAGCCAGGACAGTTTTGACAGCGACCCGGGAACCGAAGACGAGTAGCGAATTTTGTCCGCCGTTGGCGGCGTTTCGATAGAACCGAGTTGCTTCCGCCGGGGCGCTCCCATACGTTCACGCTCTTGCAATGCGGAGGGATTTATTCCGCTAACTCATGTTGGAGTCGTTCATGTCATCTCTGAAAATCCGTCGGCTTGATAATGGGCTTCGTGTGGTGATGGAGCCGGTTTCGAGCGCCAAGTCCGTTTCTGTGAGCCTTTGGCTCGGGCGCGGAAGTCGGCACGAATCGGATGCCTGCAACGGGATGACGCACTTTGCCGAGCACCTGATGTTCAAGGGGTCGAAGAGCTACGAGTGGACCCAGATTTCGCGCATCCTGAACTTGCTGGGAGGCGGCTTTAACGCGGTGACTTCGACCGATTGGGTGAAGCTCTACGCCCGCGTCATTCGGCGCGATCTCGAGCAAACGCTCGAAGTCATCTCTCAGATGTTTTTGCATTCCACCTTCCCCGAGCAGGAAGTCGCGCGTGAGCGTTCGGTCATTCTGGAGGAGATTCTCCAGTACGATGACATCCCCGACGACCTGTGCTTCGAGCGGTTCAGCCAGCAGCTACTGCTCCCCCACCCGATCGGCCGCCCGGTCATCGGAACCGAGGAACTCGTTACCGGGTTTACTCGCGACGCGCTCATGGCCTACTGGGAGGAGATCCTCGACCCGGCGCTCATGGTACTTTCCGTGGCGGGCGACTTTGACGAGGAGGAGACGCTGCGCCTTGCGGATTCGCTCTTCGGAAAACTTGCGAGCGGACGCTGCGCAGAGCTCGCCGGAATGGAACCCGCCCCGGGACACAGCGGCCGCGAGTTTATCGACCGCGACATCGAACAAGTGAACTTTTGCCTGGGTGTGACCGGGCCTCGCCGCCGCCAAGATGAGCGTTTCGCGTGGGCGCTCTACGACAGCATCCTCGGCGGCGGCATGGGCTCTCGGCTCTTCGACGAAATCCGCGAACGACGGGGTCTCGCATACTCGGTCGGCAGTAACATCGCCACGATGCACGAGGCGGGATACCTCGCCATCAGCGGCAGCACGCGCCCGGAATCTGCCGCCGAAGCGATGACGATTGCGCTTCAACAGATCGATGATCTGGCCACGACGGGCCCTCGCGACGATGAAATGGAAATGGCGAAGCGGCAGCTGGAACGCGCGACCTATCTTGCGGAGGAATCGACTTCCTATCGCGCGGTGGTGAACGGTGAGCGGGAACTGTATCAGGTGGAGCACATGGCTTTGGAGGAGACGTTGCGTCGGCTGGAAGCGGTGACCTCCGAGGAAGTCCTCGCCATTGGTCGGCAGGTTAAAAACTTCGGCCCACCAGCGCTATGCGTGGTGGGCCCGTTGGAAGATGCGAAGGGTTTGGAAGAGCTCTTCGCCGCCGGAGCGGCGGGTTAGCTCCTAGCAGGCGTAGTCGTCGCCGGGAAACCAAAGGGCGAGTTCGCGCGCCGCGCTCTCTGGGCTGTCCGAACCGTGAACCAGGTTCTCTGTTACAACTGTGGCGAAGTCGCCGCGAATCGTACCCGGTGCGGAGTCGGCGGGCTTGGTGGCGCCCATCATCTTGCGGACGAGGCTGACTGCGTCCGGGCCGGCAATGGCGAGCGCGACGAGCGGGCCGCCAGTCATGAATCCCTTGAGCTCCGGGTAGAACGGCTTGCTGACGTGCTCCGCGTAGTGCTGGTCGGCGAGCTCGCTGCTCATCGTCATTAGCTTCATCCCGCGGAGGGTGAGGCCCTTTGCCTCGAAACGTGAAACGATCTGGCCGACGAGTTGGCGACGGACGCCGTCTGGTTTGATCAATACGAGTGTGGTTTCCATCTTTGGTTCCTTTTGTAAATTCTGTGTGGCATGAAAACACCGGCCACGAGCGCGGCCAGCTATTGGACCGGGGGAAGGTCGTCGAGGCGGCGAGGTGGTGTCAAGCGCAGCGCCGCTAAACGACGAGGCCCCCGGCTGTGTGGTGCCGGGGGCCTCGCTCAGGAAGTCCACATGGGGTTGTGGGGGGTGGGTGTTAGAGGTCGGGGGACTCGTAGTTTGAAACGTCGTCGCCAGTACCCGGAGGCGTGGCGGCAATGCCGTCTGCGCCGAAGGAGTAGATCTGGAAAGTCGACGGATTGAAGTACGTTTCCGTGGTGGAAAGCGGGTTGCTTGCCGGGATCGGTGCGCCGCCTCGTGCCTGGTAATCAGCAGCGGTGATGTACTGGTAGGGGCTGCCGAATGGGTCGAGAAGCTGGATCTGTCCCAGAGGAGTGGTCGAGCCAGCGGTCGTCGTGATCGGGTTACCGTTGGAATCGCCGAGGCGATTGTAGTCCCAGTCGATGTACGGTCCGCGCCAGCGTGTGCTGAGGGGGTCGTAGGGATCGCCGTTGAGGGAGGCGCGGAGGGCGAGCTGGAGGTAGCCCGATCCGATTGCGAATCCGCCAATGTCGATGCCCGTGGGGCCAATGGTAATGCCGGAGCCGGAAGGTGGAGTCTGCCCGGTGTCGACTTCGTACTGGGTGATCGCGATTTCGAGGGTGCGGATTTCCGCACGGGCCCTCGAGTAACGCGCTCGCGCCACTTCCTTCGTGTAGACGCCGACGGCAATCGTCGAGAGGATCGAGATGATAACCACCACGACCATCAATTCAAGCAGCGTAACGCCTTTTTTTATCAGTCTCTTCATGAATACTCTGCCAAGGGCGGGAGTGAGGACATTTGATTAGAAGCCCTGATAGATCGACTCCGAGGGGAGAACGCCGACGAATGTGTAGACGATGTCGTCGCCTTGGTCGGTGGGATCAGAGGAGTCAAAGCCCGTTACGCCATCGGGGCCGTAGGAAACAATTGCATAACGATCGAAACGATCGCGTTCCGTGTTGGTGATGTCGCCATCATCATCGGAGAGCGAAATCTGTGTGCTGGCAACGGCCGCTGTCGGAGGGCTGGAAGAACCAGTGATCCCAACCGGGGTGTAGAGGCGGTAGGCGTTGCCCCAGGGATCGAGGACGATGTCGAGGGAGATGTCGCCGCCGGTGCCTGTAGTTGTGCTCTGGCCGACGAAGTAAAGGCGGGAGAGCTGCGGGTTAAGGAACGGGCCCTGCCATGACTGGATCATACGGCCGACGCGGGCATCGGTCGTATCACTCAGACGAAGCTGGGTGGTCTCCTGGTCGTTGAGCGGACGGTTGACGTCGATGAGCAGGTGCGATGCGGCGTTGGTGACCTCATCGATCTCATCAGCGTCGTTACCGATGTTCACGCCGGTGTTGTCCTGATCGGGGATGTTGTTGAGCAGGTGAATCGGCACGTAGAATCCGTGCAGAATTCCGACCTGCTGCTGCGAGGAAGCGATTTCACGCGCTTCCGCACGAGCGATGGCCACACGAGCCTGCTGCATACGGTTGATGTAGACAGGGACCGCGATGGTCGCCAGCAGCGAGATAATCGCCAGCACGACGAGCAACTCGGTCAGTGTGAAGCCCCGCCGAAATGTGTTCTTCCTGAGTCTCATGAACCTGATTCCTCCAAGTGGTCTTCCTGTATGGCTTTCGCCTTCGTGGGGCACTCTAGCCAAAAGTGTTGGTCATCATGACCGTGGGTGTCAACTTGCCGAACTGCTTAGTAACCAAACGCGCGGACAAGATCGTCAGCAAGACCGAACTCGCCGTTTTGTGAACCGCCGATGCCGTCGCCGGGAAGGCCGTTGGGGCCCATGCTCATGACGGTCGCGCGGTCGAATACCTGGGTGTCAAAAGCGCCGCCGACCTGAAGGCCACCATTGGCAGCGGGGCCTACAGATGTGTCGACCAGCTCACCGGTCGGCTCGAGGAACAATCCTGCCCGGGTGAAGAACAGGTAGTTATTGCCCCACGGGTCGTCTGGGCTGCCGTCGCGGCCGATGGTTCCGTTGTACAGGTTATTGTCGGTACGCCAGTTGATATAGGGACCGCCCCAAAGGACTGCGCCGGTGTAGGATGATTCGCTCTCGACGAGGCGGGAGATGATCACATCGCGGTCGCCGGGGGCGTAGACGCCGGTCCTGGTCTCGATGAACAACAGGTTCGGATCGCCATTCATGTCCGTAAAGAAGGTCTGGGAAACGTTGTAATCGGTGAGACCATCGACGCGGTCATTGGAGAGGTCACGGTCAAAGGAGATACCGTCGCCAAACAGAACGTCGTTCAACGCGATGAGCCGGGTGTAATAACCGGTATCAATCGCGACTCGGTTCATGGCTTCGGCGAGATTGTGGATGTCCGAGTTAGCACGGGCGATGCGGGCTTGTTCCGTGCGATTGCCGACGATGGGGATCAGGATCAGCACAAGAATGCCGAGAATGATCACCGCGACGAGCAGCTCGATCAGGGAGAAACCCGATTGCCGGGATTTTTTTGTCATAGTCTTCAGCACGTCTCTACACTCACCTTTCGTGCAATCCTAGAACGTAAAGGACAGATCGTCGCCGGTACCGAGCACGCCGGTTTTCCGGTCATAATCTGCCGCTGTGGGGTTCGGGTTATTCTCGCCGGGGACGCCATCGGGTCCCATGGAGAACACAACGCGAGCGTTGTAAATGGTTTCTTCCTGACCAAAGATCAGATAGGGCGAGCCCCACGGATCGATCGGATAGCGGTCGACGAAGACCTCGTCGTAGTTGTCGTAAATCCAAATCGGACCCTGACCGGAAACGATGGTCACATTGCCGGTGCCGTTGTTCAGTGTGGCATGGGTCACGGCTTGAGGGTAGGCAAGATCAAGATCGTCGAGTGTCAGGAAATTCTTAACCGCTGCGTATGGGCCGAGCCAATTGGCGGGGACCGTCGCGTTGTAGGAGGCTTCCGTGAGAAGCTGGAAGCCGGCGACCGTGGTGCCTGGAACGATGGGGTTCCAACTGGCGCGGGGCGGATCGAGGTCAGCAACATCGTTCACGCCGGCGCTCTTGTTGGGGATGGTGCGGTTGTCGAGGTCGCTGAGTCGCGGGAAGAAATTGCCGCCTGGCATGTCTGCTTCGATGAGAAGGTAGGACTTCACGATGCTGGCGAGTTCGTCCTGCGCCGCTGCGAGACGCGCTTCTTCTGCACGCTGGCGAAACACCGGCAGAATCAGGAGCGCGAGGATGGCAATCACGGTTGCCACCATGGCAATCTCGATTGCCGTGAAGCCCCTGCGGTTGTTTTGGGTGAAGTGAATCACGCTCAATGCTCCTTGTTTGGCACCCTTACTAGAATTCAAAAACGATATCGTCACTGGTGGTATCTGCAATGCCCGAGGGCTGGCCGTTCTCGTCTTCGGCGATGTCGGCCACGTTGAACAGTGTGCCCTGCCACTCGATGATGAAATCGCGGCTCCAGACGTTAGCTCGCTCCGGCGTGAACTCGTCGCGCTCCAGATACTGGAACGTCACGATGCCGTTGATTCGCGAACCGGGGAAGCCCGAGTAGAGGCGGAACTGGAACGCTCCCGCGCCGGGCTCATCAAGCACATCCGCCTCGCTGCCGGCAGGACGCTGGAAGTCTGCGCGAAAGAACTCGTGGCCGCCGGGGACGTGGTTGGGGCCGTAGCTGACCACGGCGTTGACGAAGTTGCCCTTGGTCGTCGCGTTTTCCGGCGAGTCATCGGTCACGAACTGAAGCTGTGCCTGATCTGTGCCGGTAGGTCCGCGATCGATGTCGAGCAGGTAGACCACGTAGGGGTTGTTGTAGGGGTCGGCGGGCCAACGAATCGACGGGGTCGAGGTTGAGTTGGGGCCGTTGAAGACTCCGGTGGGCACGCCGAGTTCCGGCAACACCATGTAAACGAAGCCGCCACGTCCCTGCGCCGCGCCGGCACGCGACTGGGACATGGCGAAGTACGAGCCTTCCCAGTTCTGCGACATGCGCGTCGCGAAGGAAAGACGGTTGGCGCCGCCTCCGGGGCGACGGCCGTAAATATCGACATCATCGAAGGGGATCAGATCGTTGCCCGCAGACACTTGGTCGCCGAGCAAACGCATCTGCTCCTCGCTCTGACCGAGCCAGCATAGCTTGGGGAATACTGACGTATCGAGATTCGCGAAGTCGAGCGACTGTGCCAGCTGGCGAGTTTCGCCGATGGTCGCCTTGCGAATGTTGGAGCGGAACTGCTGCTGAACGCCGAAGATCGCGAGGGTGCTAAACAGGGCGATCAGTGCTCCCACGATTACCAGTTCGACGAGGGTAAAGCCCCGGCGATTTGCCGTCAGCCTCACTGTTCGAGATGTGGTGTTGTGGTATCTCAGCACGCTTCGGGACCTCTTTGCAATTGGTGGGAGACTGTTGCTCCCGACTGAATATAGGGCAACGTGAGTCACCCGTCAACCTGGTCGAAACTCAAATTAACTCAATGCACGAACTCGAGGCTCACGACCTCTGGCTCGCCCCGATCAAGAGAGACGAGCGCCCGTGCTTTCACATACGATACTTCTGGCTCGGAATCATTGGAGGCGTCAAGCGCCTGGCCCTCAAGGAAAAATGACCTGGACCCGAGAGTGATGTAGGGAAGCAGCGCGAGACCGACGCCCTGACCTTGCTTCTGGCTCAGGTATCCTGCCGTGCCGACTTCCCCGTCGCGGCCCGCGAAACAGTTGCAATCGGGGTCGTAGTCCACCAAGGGGGGCATGATCGTGCCCTTTTGGTCGCGAAGCTCGGTGAGGTACTGATCATAGTCAAAAGAGCCCCAAAGCTCTTCGTCGACGACTACATCAGAAAGACGGTTAAAGAGAACCGCGCTTTGCTGCCCGGCGTTGACTGCGTCGAGCATTGCCTTGTCGCGGCGCTTGATGAATGCGCGAGCGGCGGCGTCGGAGATGCCAAGGCTCTTCAAAACTTCTGTGGGTGCGGTGTTCAGATTCACGCGGCCCTGCTGCCAGCCGACCATCGGCGGCGCGAGGCGGGTAAAGGCGAGTGCTTCCGCTTCTTGCACGGCGTCGCGGCGGCTGAGGCGGCTCTTGCTCGTCAAGTCGGCCTTCAGATCATCGCTCCATGGGTCGATGATCGCGACATCGCCCTTCTCCGCGATGAACTGATCCCATTCCATCTCGGTGAAGAATTTGCCGAATTCCACGGTCAGCACGTCCACGATGCGCGCGTCGAGAATATCTGCGGACTGGGCGAGGTAGCGGGCGCCGGAGCTTTGCGATGCGGGAGACACGGGAACCGCGTATCCAGCTCGCAGCTGATTTTCATCGCCGCTCGCGTAGTCGACGAAGACGCCGAACAACTCGGCCACGTCTACAAAGGGAACGTTAGCGATCTCTGGCTGAGAGCCGAGAGACGTCGAGTTCGTGTCCACCGCGCGGAAAGGCGACGCTGTTTCGCGCACGGCCTGACTGGCGAAAGTGATGGGACGTGAGAAGCTGTCGAGCGTGCTCCATTCCTCGTTACGGGGAATGGTGTAGGTCATGCGGTCGGCGAGCACGCCTTCCGGGGAGAGAAGATCAACGTCGTAGGTGCCGGGCTGGTGGAAAATGTTGAGGAGCGGAAGTTCCAGCACGCGCGCCCGGGAACCGTGAACCACGCCGAATACGTCGTAGAAAGAGCCGGTGCCTTTCACGTCGTCATCTGCGGCGGAGTCCATGGCGTTATCATAGTCGTCGGTAACGATCAGGAGCTCGCTGGGGCGCAGACGGCCCTGAAGCGGGAGGTTCGTGCCGCCCACGGAGAGCGTCCATCCGGTAAGATCGAGGTCGGTGCTCCAGGGGTTTTGGATCTCGACGAACTGTCCGTCGTCGCCGCGCTCGTCCGGTGTGCGCGAGTCGGGATAGACTTCGGAAAGCCGGGGCGTGCGTTCCAGACCGAAAACAGTTCCTGTCGAATGGCTGAGGACCGTCGGGATCGAGTCGCTATCGCGCTGATCGACAATGTTCACGGCGAACTGAAGGAGTAGGAGATCGTCTTTCTCTGAGCCGTACTCGGTTTTGAGCGCGTTGTAGATTTCGAGGGCACTGGCGCGGTTGATGTCGACCTTTGCGTAGCCCTCGTGGCCCGCCGGCATGGCGTCGCGGCTCAGGCTGAAGACCGTGACGTAAGGCTGAAGCTCGCGAACCAGTTCCGGCGTGACGCCGTGAATGTCGTACAGATCACCGATGGACTCGAAGCGGCGGTCATCGCCGAAGGAAGGAAACCGCACGTCGGCGATGTATTCCTGAGGCTCATCGACATTGGCGAGGAGGTTTTCTAGCTGATCGTAGGGTGACTGACCCGGGTTCGCGGTGAGCGAATTGAGGAACGGCTTGAGGTGGCGCCACGTCTTGAACGCCTCGCCATCGAGCCAGCGGCTTGAGAACTCTTCATCGGCTTCCCAAGAAATGCCGAAACGACGGTTGCGATTATCATCAACGCCCTTGGCGCCGGGTGCGCCGTCGGGGCCGAGACGCCACTGGACAATGCGGCGGGCGATGTCCCGTGCGTTGACGTTTGAACCCGGAATCCGCGCGCTTGCTGATTCGATCATGAGCGCGAGATGGGTATAGCTGGCGGTGTTCAAATTGAGCCGCGCCGAGCTATCGCCGACCAGGGTTTCTGTCATCGGGAAGTCGATCGAGGCGTCCTGCTCGATGGCGCGGAGGAGGCGTTCGCGGGTCTTCTCGCGTTCCTCGATGGTGAGTTCTGCGATGGCGGCGCGAAGGTCCGTCGTCGCGCCGGTGTGGTCTGCCAGATGGTTGATATCAAGCGCCATGTCGAGGGGGCCGACTGCGTCCGAGGGAAGCGCCTGAACCAGCGCCAACCCGCCGTCGTCGACGCCGGTCAGCACGGCGGTGCGGCGCTGAACGCCTTCGCCGAAGTGATGGGCGGAGAGGACTTCGAGCCTGCTCGTGAACGTCAGCGTCGTCGCGAGCAATACGAGGACCGACAGCAACGCCAGCACGATCAGCAGCGTTGAGCCGCGGTCGCCTCTGCGAAGAGTCCTATGTCCGTCAAATACTCTCATGATTCCCTGACAAAGAGTCGGTAGCGGTTGTCCTTGATAACTGATTCCACGTTCACGATCGACTGAACAGTAACCGTCTTGATATTCCCGGTGCCGCCGGGGGGCGGCCAATCGCCGACGTCGGGAAGTGGGACGCCTTCTGCGTTGATAGTAATCGTGAGATGGAATGCGGCGGGCAACTTGAATGGCGGCGTCCCGAAGGGCGCGTTGATCACGCTGAGCGGAAATGTCTTTAGAGCCGTGTCCCACTCGGTCACCCAGTAGGGCGTATCCGCTGCGGGGGAAATGGCGTCTGAATTGGCGTTCCATGCGAGCACGTTGAAGTTTACGACATCGAAAACCACTGGCTCGACGAAATCGATGGGGTCGGTTGCGAAACCGCTATCGGTCGGCCCGATGGTGACTTCGCGGACGAGGACGTTGTCTTCGCCGTCGAAGGTATCGATGCGATAGATGACGCGCTGGCGAGGTGTTCCGGCGGATGGGGGAACGATGAAAGCCAGCACGTCGTTGTTAAACACGAAGTCCTCGTCGATGTCGGCATCGCCGAGATCGGGAACGCCGACGTAGGCGGCGCGCTCGACGAAAGCGTTCACCATCGCGTGGGTATCGCTCGCGATCGTCCAATCGCCGCTGCCGCCAAAGTCGTTGTCAAATCCGTCGATGGACTCTTCATCCACACGACCGTCGCCATCGTTGTCGTAGTTGTCGCCGTAGGCGAGCTCGCTGTTGCGCAGGAGAAATTCCTGGAACTGTGGGCCGGTGGAGATGGTGAGGGAGCGGAGCTCGGTGCCGATCTTGTCGACGGCGGAGCGAGCGGCGGCGTGGCCTCGGATTTGGGCCTCTGCTTCGTCGGACGCTTTGATGATCTGGACAAATGCGGCGGCGACGCCGCCGACAAAGACCAAGGCGATGGTCAGGGCCACGAGGAGTTCCGTCAGCGATACGCCGCGGAGGCTTTGCTGGCTCCTCAAACTCACCTTAGTCCTTTACCTCCAGTCATCTGCGCTGCCGGGGCTGGTGCGGTTCCGGCGGATTTGCTGTCACTCAATCCAGTATGGTGCATCGCTGCAACGGTGTCTCTGAAAAACAGAGAGGCCGTGCATTTTCTTTCTGCTGCGGCCGCCTAGCGGTCGAAGCGCATTTCGAACAGCACCTCGTCAGAGGGCCGAAATGCTGGGTTATAGCGGACAATTACTCTGGCTACTCCGAAATCGTCCCTGGGATCGCCGGGGTCGTCAACGGGGTCGAGCACCGACCGCGAGTGGTACTGATAGGCCAACCGGTCGTCATTTGGGAACGGAGTCAGGGTGGTCGGTGCGGTTAAATTCTCAATTTCAGTGATGATCGAGGCTTGCTGATCGCGGTCGCGGCGGATTTCTTCTGCCTTCTGCTGGGCGAGCAGGGCGGCCTTGCTGGTGAGCGAGGCGCGGTTGGCTGCGTCGAGGGTCGGCGGGAACAGCTGCATGACTCCGACGACGCCTGCGAGCAATACGGCCATGGCGATAATGACTTCGAGAAGTGAGTAGCCGCCCCGGCGGGAGGCGGCTCGGAGGCTACTTTCTCTCATGGGGCCAAACCTTCGGGTCGGACGACGTGGGGTAAATCTGGATCGAGTAGTAGCTTTCGTCGAGGCTATCGTCGCTATCCGCTCGGCGAATGTTCACCGTCAGGAACTCGCTGCTGCCATCGGCGTTGAAGCGTGCCGTGACCTGACCCGAGGTCGTCGTTGTGCTACCGACCTGTACCTCTTCCATGATCACATCGTAGTGAAGGAGCTCGGGTGGGATGACTTTTCGGGCTTGGTGAAGCCCGGCGGGAGTCAGGTCGTTAACCCAGACCTGCTGGACATCGAAGTTAAAGACGACTTCAGCGGGGTGGCCGCCGGCGATGGCGCGGGTGCGGGTCTGAACGATGATCGAGCGGATTTTCTCCGCCGCACCGCGAATGGCTTCGTCCTTGCGGAAACTCGCATAGGAAACGACCGCGACCGTCGAGGAGATGCTGATAATAATGAGTACGACGAGGATCTCCATGATGGAGAACCCGGCACGTTGGCGCATCTTGTGTTTGCTCATTCGTTTCATGGTGCCGACAGGACGCACTCCTTCCGCACCAGTTTATAGGCCCGGACTCAGGTTTCGTCAACCTGCCGAGCCCAAAGATTCTTGCGGAACAATCCACTCAAGAGTCCCCATCGGCTGCGAGGCTGTCAATGCAAGGGTTGAGTGGGGTGATGGGCTCCGGGATTGCTGCTCACAGGGCACGGCGCAGGCATACCGATCGAAGTGATCGAGCGCGGGAATAGTCGCGGTGCATAGACTCTCTGAAGCAAGGTCCCATCGGGTTTTCCCCGAAAGTGACGAAACTACCCCCTAGACGAAGAACCGCCATTCGGCACTAACCAGAGGGGCATGGAGTCAGGCGGGTCAGGGTTTTCCGGTTTTTTCTTCGCGAGGTTGACAGAAGTCTTCCATCTGTAGGATACTTGCCGCTACTAAATCCCCGGGGGCGCTTTAGACATGTTGAACTTCGACACGACACTCGCGCGCGGCGGACAGCCTGCGAAGATTTATCTGAGGCTGCGGGCGAACGGTACGCTCGGGCCTGTGAGTTGCAAGGTTGTCAGGATCACCCCGGACGGCCTTCGGCTTTCTCTGACGGAATTGCCGGCGGTCAATCTTCAGCTCTTTTACGACTGGAATAAGAGCACGACGATCATTCTGGACATGCCGCGCCCCGTCGGCGAGGTGACCGCGAAGGTCCAGCTGAGTGGCGTCGCGGTGGACTACACCGGCGAGAACCCTCCGCTGATCCTCGATCTGGAGTTCCCGGACCTGACGGCTCAGGAAGAACAGGCGCTGCGGGAATCGAACCCGGATCTGGTGGTCGTTTAAGTTTCATCGCCGCAGTAGATTATTGCCACAGATGGATGGGATGAACACAGATTTCTTCTGTGTCGCGTAGGGATTGATCTCAAAGCAACGCGCCTCTTTCTCCCCCGAATAGCTTGCGAAGATACGATTGCTTGGCCCTCAGGACGACTCGTTTTTGTCCTGGGTGACAGATGGGTACCCGGGGTCAATTGGGGGACCCCGGCCGTCGTCATAAATTATTGGTGTTATTGGGCTTAAAGTGGTGGGCGATACTGGATTTGAACCAGTGACCTCTGGTATGTGAGACCAGCGCTCTAACCAACTGAGCTAATCACCCACGGGGTTGGATTCCAGCAGTGAGGCTTGGGCATATCAAGCGAAAACCGCCGGAGTCAGCTTTCGGATTCGCCTGCGTAGACCCTCGGCGAGAGAACTCCGATCATCGGGAGGTTCCGGTAAAGTTCCTCGTAGTCGAGGCCGTAGCCGACGACGAAAACGTCGTCGATGTCGAACCCTTTGTACTTGATTTCTACGTCGGTGTAGCGCTCGGGGACTTTCTTCCAAAGGAACGCGCACATCTCGATGCTTGCCGGTTTGTGGAGACGGAGCAGTTCGCTGATGGCTCCGAGGGTTCGGCCGGAGTCGTAGATGTCTTCGCAAATGAGGACGTGTTTGTTGTGCAGGTTTACCTCGACGTCTTTGGTGATCTGGACGCGACCGCTCGAGGAGGTGCCTCCGGCGTAGGAGGAGGCACCACACATGTCGAAGCTGTGGGGAATCTTGATCGCCCGCGTTAAGTCGGAAAGGAACACCAGACCGCCGCGGAGAATCCCGACGAGGACGAGTTCTTTGCCCTCGTAGTCTTTGCTGATTTGCTCGCCCAGCTCGCGGACGCGGTTTTGGACGTCTTCTTCAGAGATGAGAATTCGTTCAAGGTCTTCCAAGAGGTTTTGCGAGATGTTAGATGGCATAGGGTTTACTTGGACATTCCGAAGGCGGGCATTGAGGGCAGGGTTTCTTCGCGGTACTGCTCGCCGTTTCGGAAGTAGAAGACTTTCCCTTCCGAGTAATATTGGTAGATCAAGTTCGGACCAACGGCGTCCTTGCTTTCCTTGATTTCTTCGGGATCGCCGTATTCGGTGACTCGGAGGAGCCAATCGGGGAGGTCTTCTTCCTCGGCTTGGGACTTTGCCT
>JAUIJJ010000052.1 GCA_030431385.1 bacterium
CGACCCAACAGACCCATCCAGATGCGACGCGAGGATAGATCTCCGCCTCCACCGGCTTGAAGCTGGAGAGCACCTTCGGACCCGGCCCGGCGACGGGCTGGTGATCAGAATTGGAAGTAGAAGTATGGCTCACCGGGGTTGTCGCTCCAATAAATGATCATGACGATAATAAACCCAATCACAACACCGCCCCAAACGGGCTTCATCTTGAACACAAACTCGTGACCACCAGTGCGGCGCTGCCAGATGTCCATGAACAGGGTAATCGCCACGTAGGCCAGCGTCCAGTAAAGCAGCGTGTACTCTCGCCCATCCCAGCCACCCCATCGCGTCGCCAGACCGGCGAAGTACTCGCCCATCTTGCCGAGGTCCGGGTTGAGGAAGATCACCGCTCCGATACCGAAAAGGTGCACCTGCCACAGCGCTCGAAGGATGTGCTCGCGGAGCGTTGGCGGCTTTTCCGGAATCCCCGCTGCACGCTTCCTCATGATGAAGAATCGCTCGATACACATATACACGCCGTTCAGTAGCCCCCACAGCACCCAGTTCCAACCCGCGCCGTGCCAGATGCCACTGATCACCATCACCGCCGCGATGTTGAAGTAAACATGCGCCGGGGAAACCCTGCTGCCACCGAGAGGAATGAAGACGTAGTCCTTGAACCAACTCATCAGTGAGATGTGCCATCGACGCCAGAACTCCGACACCGACCAAGAGAGCAGCGGCTGCTCAAAGTTCCTCACCAGCTCGATTCCGAACAGTCGCGCCACCCCGCGCGCGATGTCGGAGTAGCCGCTAAAATCCGCGTATAGGTGGAGAATAAACAAATGGATCGTGAGCAGCAGTTCGACCGCCGACATGTCGCCCGGCGCGGCCAGCGTCGGGGCGATCAGCGGCCAAAGCGCGTCGGCAATCGCCAGCTTCTTGAAATACCCCAACAGAATCAGGAACACGCCTGTCTGCACCATGTCGTTGTTAACAGGCTTGGGGTTTTGCAGTTCGGGGATGAGGTGCTGACTTCGCTCGATCGGCCCCGCCACAAGCTGGGGAAAAAACGAAACGTACAGCGAGAAGGTAATGAAGTTCCGACAGACCTTCGTTTCCTTGCGATAAATGTCGATCGTGTAGGCCATCGACTGGAACGTATAGAAACTGATTCCCACGGGGAGGACGATGTTCATCGTCACCCAACCCGGCGTGAAGTGAAACGTCTCCAGTACAGGAAGGATCGAATCGCGGAAGAAGTTGAAGTATTTGAAGAATCCGAGGAGGCCGAGGTTGCTCGCGAGGCTGAGCCACAACCAGCGCTTCGCCTGCTGTTTTGTTCCGCCGCGCTCGTAGACCTGATCGATCTTCAGGCCCGCGATATAATCGACCACGGTTGAGAAGATAATGAGGGTGAGGAACCGCTCGTCCCACCACCCGTAGAACAAGTAGCTCGCGCCCAGCATCATCGCCTGCCGACCGATTGGTCGGCCACGCAGGATCGTGTGGTAGAGGATGAGTGTTGTCGCTAGTAGGCCCAGGAAGGCCCAGGAATGGAACAGCACTAGGTCGCGCTCTCGTCATCGGGAATCTTCGCCCGGAAGGCGGAAGAGGGGATCGTCTGATTCCGGGCGGAGAACCGCAAGCACTCATGCAAGGGGTGAAGGTTCCGGATTGGCAATATAGGGCGCGAGACTCCGTTCGGCAACTTTTCACAAAAACATTCGGGGCCACCCGAAGGCGGCCCCGAATCGATTACGTGCGATCCAATTCGAACCTACCGCCCTGCGGGAGCCTTTGGGCCGCCCGCGCGGATTTCGTCCGAAGCGTGGTCGGCGTACTTGAGGAAGTTCTTGTTGAACATTTCCGCGAGCTTTTGTGCCTGCTGGTCGTAGGCTGCCTTGTCCGACCAAGCGTCGCTCGGGTTGAGCACTTCCGACGGAACGTTGGGGCAGGACTTGGGAATGGAGAGGTTGAACACGTCGTCGGTGGCGAACTCCACGCCTTCCAGCGAGCCGTCGAGAATCGCGTCGATGATGGCGCGCGTGTACTTGAGCTCGAAGCGCTTGCCGACGCCGTAAGCGCCGCCTGTCCAACCAGTGTTCACCAACCAAACCTTCGCATCGTGAGTGTTCATTTTCTCGGCGAGCATCTCTGCGTACTTCGTCGGATGCCATGCGAGGAACGGCGCACCGAAACAGGGCGAGAATGCTGCCTTCGGCTCGGTAATGCCAGACTCGGTCCCGGCAACCTTTGCCGTGTAGCCGCTGATGAAGTGGTACATCGCCTGCCCGGGGGTGAGCCGCGACACCGGAGGCAACACGCCGAAGGCATCGCAGGTCAGGAAGATCACGTTCTTCGGGTGACCGCCCACACAGGGGATCTTGGCGTTCTCAATGTACTCGATGGGATAGCTCGCGCGGGTGTTTTCCGTAATCGAACTGTCGTCCCAATCGATGTCATAGGACTCCGGATCGTAGACCACATTCTCCAGCACCGCCGCGAAGCGAATTGCGTCGAAGATTTCCGGCTCTTTCTTTCGAGAGAGGCCGATGCACTTTGCGTAGCAGCCGCCCTCGAAATTGAAGACTCCATCGCCGCCCCAGCCGTGCTCGTCGTCGCCGATGAGCGCACGCTTGGGATCGGCCGAAAGCGTGGTCTTGCCCGTTCCTGAGAGACCAAAGAACAGCGCCACGTCGCCATCCGGGCCTTCGTTGGCGGAGCAGTGCATCGAGAGCACGTTCTTCAACGGCAGGATGTAGTTGAGCACCGTGAAGACGCCCTTCTTCATCTCGCCGGCGTACTCGGTGCCGAGGATCACGAACTCCTTGGTCTTGAAGTTCAAAGACGCGCACGTGCCGTTGGTCAGCGTGTTGATCGACTTCATCGCCTTCATCGCGCCCGCGTTATAGATCGTCCAATCCGGCTCGCCGAAGTTTTCGAGTTCCTCCTCGGTCGGCCGAATCAGCATATTTCGCATGAACAGCGCATGATAAACGCGTGTGCAAATCACGCGCACCTTGATCCGATGGTCCGGATGCCAGGCGGCAAACCCGTCGAAGACGTACATCCGCTTGCGGGTGTTGAAGAAATTAATCGCGAGCTCCTTGAGAAGTCCAAAGGAGCTTTCATCAATGGGGAAGTTCACATCCCCCCACCAGATGTTGTCTTTGGAGGTCTCCTCCTCGACGACTCGCTTGTCCATTGGACTGCGGCCCGTCTTCTCGCCGCTATAGGCGATGATCGCGCCATTGTTCGCCATGGAATAGCCAGCCTCGTTGACGGCCAGTTTGTAGAGCTTGGCCACGGCAGCATTCCGATAAGTTCGCTCGGCATGAATGCCGTATTTCTCGAGATCGAAGGACATCACCCGTCTCCTGTTTTGGGTGGAAAGCACCCGGCCACCGCCGCAGCCAGACACCCTCCCGATTCTTGCATATCAAGGATTTTGAGCAGGCAGCAAAATCCCCCCGCTCAAGAGTAAGCCTACGCTCCAATTCTCATCGGAGGCAACGCCAAAGAGGACGAGGATTTCCGCGTGATTACATCCACTGAATTCGTGGGATGGTTAGTGGAGCTGATCAGCTGGGCCGTGTGGGCACCGGAGGTGCAGTCGCATGTAGCGCGGGGTCAGGTTGAGCGAGCAAAGCGAGCCAGCCGCAGCCCCGTGAAAAATCCGCCTGAAGCCGCGCACCGGAGGTGTGCCCGCAGCCTTTTGGTAGAGCGAGCGTCGCGAGTACGCCTCCGGCGCACGTCTTTACGACCCCTAACACTGAGCTGCGACCAGCCTCGCTTTGCTCGGCAGGTCTTGCACCGCGCTACATGCGGTTACCCCTCCGGGGCGAGTCTCAGACGAAAGCTTGACGAATTGCCGGGATGCACCCCTTGCGCGCGGAAGCGCTGATCGATTCTGCCACTTTCGGGGGGCGCCTCGTGTTCAAAGAAAAACCCCGCACTGCTATTCGGCAATGCGGGGTAATGTTTGTTGGGTGTGGTCGCGTCTTACTTGCGCGTGTAATCCCAGTACATCATCGGGATCGACTGGCCTTCGGCGATCATCGACATTTCGAGGGTGAAGGCATCCTTGCCCTTCATGGTGTAGGTCATGGTGTGAGGGACTTCCATCCCCGAGGCAGGGTCTTTGAAGCTCATGTGCATGACAAGTTTGTTGCCTTCGACCTCGCCCTTGGAGAGGTACATTGCGGGCATCATGTCGTCGATCCAGCTGGAAACGACCTTCTGCTCTGACATGTCCCAGCCGAGCGTCGCCCTTCCCTTGAACTCGGTTCCTGTGCCGGGCATCAGCTCCTCTTCATAGGAGATCTCGGAATTCGTGACGAGCCAGAAGCCGAACATCTCCGAAGAATCCGTGGCCTTCGCGGGGATTTTGGGCATTCCGGGGGCCACCGTCATCCATCCCTCGCCCTCCCAATCGCCAGCTAGTCCGGCGATGTACTCGGCGACCTCCGCTGGAGGTGCCATCATGCTCATGTCCATCTCGCCCATGGCACCCGCCTCGCCGTGGTCGTGGCCTTCGTGAGAGGCGTGTTCCTTCACCTCTGCCTTCGCCTTGTCCTTGGTTGCGGGAACGGAAATCGGCCCGCGGTCGCGGCTGGGGCGGGATGATTGGGCAAAGGAGGTCGTGGTCATGCCAACACTGAGCAGCGCGACGGCTGCGATCATTGCGATTTTCTTTGTCATAACAATAACTCCTGTGAGTTTCGTGGGTGTGTCGCCACCTGGCCTGACAGGCGCAACACCCACTTTGATGCGCAGCAGCGCGACAGTCCACAAGGCTTTTCCGCGCCACAGGGCAAGTTGCCACGGAGCTGACTTTGGCCGCCTCCTCCGCCGCTCGCTTGGAGAATTTCCGCATTTGCGTGTTGACAGGCCGCGTCAGGTAAGCAGTATGCGACTCCTTTTGTGAGGGAGCCTCCGGGTTCCCTGTGGGTTGATCTTCGGTTCCGGTACAACTGAGGGACGGCCCCAAGGTGACACAAAAGATGCACGAAACCCACCCTCGGGCGGGCAATAATCTCGGAAATCGAGTCTTAAGATCATGAAAGCGCAGTCCACGACAATTCGCAAGCCAGCGGAGATCGAGGAGAAGTGGTATCTGGTTGATGCCGAGGGCACCGTTGTTGGCCGTCTCGCGACACGCGTCGCGAGCCTCCTTCGCGGAAAGCTCACTCCCGGATTCTCCCAGCATCAGGATCCCAAGATCCACGTAATCATCACAAACGCCGACAAAGTGCTGTTCTCCGGTAAGAAGTGGGCCGACAAGGTCTACTATCATCACTCCGGATGGCGCACAGGCATCAAGGAAGCAACCGCCGGGGAGCTACTCGAGCGCAAGCCAGAGGAAATCCTCCGCAACGCCATTCACGGCATGCTTCCCAAGAACCGGCTGGGCCGGAAACTCAACACCAACGTCCGTATTTACCGTAGCGGTGAGTACAAAGACAATCACGCCGCCCAGAAACCGGAAGTTCTCAACATCCGCACCCGTCAACCCCGGGCCAAAGCCTGACATACCGAACGGAGTTAATGTCCAGTGGCACAATCAACACTTGAACAGTACCTCGGCACCGGCCGCCGTAAAACCGCCATCGCCCGCGTCTACCTTCGTCCGGGCAAGGGCAAGTTTGTCATCAATCGGCAGGAGTGGAAACGCTACTTCGCAGACCGCGAAGTCCTCGATGCCTACATGCGCGCCCCCATGCGCGACACGCAGACGCTGACCAAGTTCGACGTCGTCGTGAACGTCATCGGTGGTGGTCCTCAGGGCCAAGCCGGCGCGATCCGTCACGGAATCGCCCGCGCCTTGCTCAAGGTAAACCCCAGCTTCCGCACCTCGCTGAAGAAGGCCGGGTTCCTCACCCGCGACCCGCGTACAGTCGAGCGTAAGAAGTACGGCTTCCGCAAAGCCCGCAAGCGCAGCCAGTTCAGCAAGCGCTAAGCAACCCCCAACTGAATCAAATCCCCTGCCGGGCCTGCAAAGGTCCGGCAGGTTTGTTTTTACGACACGCCCACTGGGACCGCCGACGGCTCGCCGGCGTGTTGGTAAGGAACGACCCAATTCTCAGCAGTCCTTTGCCTTGCCGATTCCGCTATACTCTGCCGACGCCAAGACGGACACGCCCCAACTTTACAATCACCCGCGCCAGCGAGCCGCTGGCGATCCCAGTCTCCCCCCAGCAACAAAACCGCCGGACCTCGAAGGGCCCGGCGGTAGTTGGTAGTGTCGTTTGGGAAGCTCGCGCCGAGTCTTAGCTACCGAACTTCTCGATGATGTGAGTCGCGTATTGGCTGGTGGAGACCTTGGTGGCTCCGGCCATTTGGCGTTCGAGGTCGTAGGTGACCGTCTTGGCAGAGATCGTGTCCTCGATGCCGGTGACGACAAGTTTTGCAGCCTCGTCCCAGCCGAGGTGCTCCAGCATCATGACCGCACTGAGGATCAGCGAGCCGGGGTTGACCATGTCCTTCCCGGCGTACTTCGGCGCGGTGCCGTGGGTGGCTTCGAAGACGGCGTACTCGCGGCCAATGTTCGCACCCGGTGCCATGCCGAGTCCGCCCACCTGTGCCGCGGCGGCGTCGGAGATGTAGTCGCCGTTGAGGTTCAGCGTCGCGATGACGTCGTACTCGTCGGGGCGGAGAAGCAGTTGCTGGAACATGGCATCGGCGATGCGATCGTTCACCAGCAACTTGCCCTCGGGCATCTTGCCGCCGTGATCGTTCCAAAGCTCGTCCTCGGTCACGATCTGGTCGCGGAACTCTTCCTTTGCCAGCTCGTAACCCCAGTCGCGGAACGCGCCCTCGGTGAACTTCATGATGTTGCCCTTGTGAACGAGCGTGACCGACTTGCGCCCCTTGGCGAGGGCGTACTCGATGGCCATCTTGATGAGCCGCTTGGAGCCGCTCACCGAGACCGGCTTGATGCCGATGCCGCTGTCCTGGTTGACGTCCTTGCTGTAGCGATCCTTGAGGAACTTGATCATCTCGTGGGCCTCGGGGGTTCCTTCGCGGAACTCGATGCCCTTGTAGATGTCCTCGGTGTTCTCGCGGAAGATCACAATGTCGAGCTTGCCCGGGTCTTTCATCGGTGAGGGAACGCCCTCGAACCAACGGACAGGACGCACGCAGGCGTAGAGGTCGAGGATCTGGCGAAGCGCCACGTTGATCGACCGAATGCCACCACCAACGGGTGTGGTCAGGGGGCCTTTGATGGCGACCTTAAACTCGCGGATCGCGTCGACGGTTTCGTCGGGCAGCCAGACATTCTCGCCGTAGCGTTCCACGGAGGCGTCGCCAGCGTAGACGTTCATCCAGCTGATCTTGCGCTTGCCGCCGTAGGCCTTGTCCACGGCCGCGTCGATGACGCGCGCCATTGCCTTGGAAATGTCGGTGCCGATGCCGTCTCCCTCGATGCGGGGAATAATCGGGTGATCGGGAACGGTGAGTTTTCCGTTTCCATCGACTGTAATGCGTTCGCCCTCGTTGGGGACGGTGATCTTGTCGTAAGCCATGAAAAAGCCTGCTCCTGCGGAATTACTGAATGGATTGACTTCGTGCTTTGCCATTCAGGGAAGGACAGGAGCGTCGAAAATCGCAGCCGGGGGGTCAACACCTCTCGCTGCGGGGCACCTGCTGGGGGTGCATCTCCCGGATCCACGAATCGGTCTGTGGAAAATCTATTCCGCGCAAGGAGCCTCATTACGTTCACGGGTGACGGTGGCGGTGTGGAAGTCCCGGCAGGGACGTAACAATCGTAGCGCCGGATTTTAATCCGGTGTTGATAGGGATCGAGGATTCAGACCCCGGGAGGGGTCGGACGAGGCTACCGTGTGACCCCTCCCGGGGTCTGTTCTTGCGGGGTCTCTTCTCCACGGAATAAATTCCGCGGCTACGATTATCTGGCCCCTCCCGGGGCCTTTTTGATTTCAGCGTATCGCCGAAAGTTACACAGTACCTCTGACGTTGAGGTATATGGAATTCCAGAGTTCGCGCCTAATCTAGCCGGTTACTAACTATGCTCCACCGAAACTCCGAGATACACTCATCTGCTGGTGCGGGGAAATGGGATATCAGGTCGCCTACTCAGGCGCACTACGGCGGTGGGCGAGGCCGATGATCTGCTTCCCGAGCTCCTCGATTCCCGCCGCCCAAATCCACAGAATCAGCGGTGCCACCGGGGCCGCGAGGCGGTAGTCGATGTCCCTGGCCGCGATGAACGCCACGGGGAACGCGTACGCCACATACCACCCGACGACCCACCACGACTCGCGCCGCCTCGCCAGCACCCACACCCCCAGAAGCCCCGGCAACATCAGCAATTCGTAGCCGCCGAACAGCGTCCCGTGGGGAAAGCGGTAGGCGAAGATATTGACGTAACCGACGTTGAACCTACGGACAACTTCTCCCGGGGAATAGTAGGTGAACATCTCCAACGAATTCACCACACCACCCGCGTACTCATCGCCAATCCAGTCCTGGTACGTCGCGGGAAACCCCGGTTCGCCAATCATGTCGCGGTTGAGATAATACCTCACATGCACGTTGCTGGAAAGCATCGCGTCGCCGGAATCGTTGTAATGGTAGTTAAACCAAAGGTGCGGGATGACCACGAGCACCGGCAGCACGAGCGCCGCCGCGATCTCCCCCGGCTTCCACTTTGAGCGCCATGCCTCCCACGCGACGAAGACGGGGAGCAGCAGCAAGTTATTGATGCGCAGGAGCGCCAGCGCAGATCCGAAGGCCGCGAAGCCACCAGCCCTCCACCATGACCTTTCGGAGAGATAGAGAGGAACGCACACGAGCGCCAGTAGGGAGCAGGCGATCAGGTCGAGCCTCAGCACCGAGACGGAGGTCTCCGCCCAAAACGGGTTTGCCGCCAGCACTGCCGCCGCGAGCAACCCGCTAAACGGCGAGAACAGTCGCCTGCCCGCGAGCCACGTCAGCACTGGCGTGAGCAGACCGAGCAACAGCCCGAAGAATCTCGCTGAAGCGGCGTTTTCCGGCGCGAATAGCATCCACGCCCGGAGCGCGGCCGGGAATAGCGGCTCGCGGACCCACGGCGCGTGATCCTGTGCCGTCTGGTAGAAACTCCCCTCGCGCGCGATTTCGATGTAGCCGACCGCGTCGGGCCGAAGTTCCACATGGCGCAGGTCCATGAACTCCGACCAACGCACCTGAAGCGCGACAAGCACGATGGCAGCGACGAAACAGAGTTCTGCCAGCCTTCGCAGCTCAGGCGCATCGGGGCGCTTCCAGAGCGCCGCACCAATGAGGGCGAGGAACACCAACCCGACTCCAATCGCCGCCTGAGAAATCTCGGGGAACCACAAGGACAACAGGACCACCGCCACCCCGAACGCCGAAGCAGAGGTAATCGCGCCGTTTAACGAGCGCTTCTTGTTTCGAAGGAGGAGCAGCGTCAGCATGGCGGGGAGCATCCCGAGCGCCACGATTCCGGGAAGGCTGAGGCTGTGATCCGGCAGGTCCGCCCGCAGCCTCACGCGCAGCTTGTTGATGTATTCGCCGCGCTTGATCTCGCCACGCGGCGAGAGCGTGAGCGTCATCGACGTCCTCGGGTCGTTGATCTCCGCGATCGGTACTTGGAGCTCCTTCCCTGCGGGAAGGAAAACCGTGGTGCGCGCGCCCGGCGTGCTAAAGCGCAGCACCCATTCCTGCTCGCCCGAGCCACCCACCCACGCCGTGGCTGTGAACCAGTTTCCCGGCGGCAGCGGGAAGGTCACTGGCGCGTCGGTTGGCGTCGCTTGCGAGCCGGCGATCTGCCAACCGGCGTCGGCGAAGTTCGCGACTGACTTGGGGTTCGGCTCCAACAGGTAATCGTAGCCCATCGGCTCGTCGAGCGCGGGCCGCACGGCTCTCCAATGGACGGCCACGGCAACGGCCACCAGCAGCGCGAACCACGCGAGGGTCTGTATGGAAAAGGGCAGCTTCTGCAACGGAGCGTCGACTCACCTCAGGCTAAACTGGAGTTCCACAAACGACACCGGCACCATCGATCCTTTCCTCCACAGCGGCAACGCCTATACAAAGCCACCAAAAAAGAAAATCCCGCCTGCGGCAAAGCCGCAGGCGGGAAGGTGATTCTCTTTGGAGAGAAGGTGGTGACTAGCGGATTAGTAGTTCATCCACTCGTTGACGGAGGAGCCGTCGAGGAAGGAACGAACGCCGGAGAGCTTAAGAAGTGCGTTGTCGTCGATCGAGCTGCCCTGACGGAAGAAGTAGTAGTCGTCGCTGCTATCAACGTCGCCGTGCTTGCCGTCCATGCTGAAGAGGTTGCCGCCGCCGAGGATCGCTGCGGTGATGTCTGCGTCGCCCTGGAATTCGCTCTCCAGGCCAAGCATTGTGAAGGAAGAGCCGTCGGCGCTAAGGACGCCGATGAAGGGCTCAAGAACGCCGCCGTCGCTTGTGAAGACGACGTGAACGAGGATCTCGTCCGTGGAGAGTGCTTCCACGCGAACGTTGCCGATGTCAACGAGGCTGGCATCCGCGCCAGCCGCAGTGATGAGATCATTGGATGACATGAACATCGTGGCGACGCCAGCTGAGGTCACGTGGAGGATCGAACCGTTGACGCCGTTTCCTGAGCCGAAGCCGTGAGTAACGATGATGTCGCCGTCAGACTGAACGGTGACGTCGTGCATGTCGAGATCGTTGGTCGAGTCGTCGACGTAGTCCGGGTGCGTGGCGAGAACTGCTTCAAGCGTGGCTTCGTCGGCGATGACTGTCGGAATTGCGGCGCTGGCATTCAGCGCGACAGTGACAACGTCCTCGGCAGCTGCACCGAATACGTCGTTGTAGGTGATGATCACGCGTGAGTTGCCTTCGTCGACTTCAACCTCGTCCATCTGGACCGAGCTGGTCGCGTCAACCATCTCAACGGCGCTGCCGAAGCCAGCGGTCGGGATGGACCACAGGCGGTTGCGGCTGCCATCAAAGACCAGCGCGTAGAGAGTGCCTGAAGCATCGACGTCGAGGTCGCCGGACGATGCGCCAGCACCGTTTGAGAGCTCTGATTCCGTTGCAAACACGGCCAGTGTCGAGCCGTCGAAGGAAGCAACGTAGTCTGCTCCGCTCTCTGAGTCGAAGACATACTGGGTAGTGCCAGCAGCGTTTGTTGCCACGCCGTCAAGCTCGACTGCGCTGTTGCCGGAGAGGGTTGCGAACGGGGCACCGACTTCAAGTACCTCGACGTCGAGCGGTGCGGTCGGCTGTGCGCCGAGCGTGCCTGTGAGTGCCACGAGTGCTACTGCGGCGCTTGTTGCGAAAAGTTTCTTCATCTTGATAAAGCTCCTTGCTGGGGGTTTGTTTTGTTGCCGGACCTGTGGCCGACTATTAAACCCACACCAGAGCGCGCAAGGCGACCCGGTGTGGGGAATAACCTTGATTAGTCCTGACTCTGGATTGCCTGAAGCAGCGCTTCACCGCCGGCATATCCTGTGGTTCCGGGACCAGACTCGCCGCCCGCACGCCAGACGCTGCCGCGGGAAACAGTTCCGTTCGTCGGATCGTAGATCAGATCGATGGTGTAGTTGAGTTGGCTGGCATCGTCATTCGCGAGCACGCCACCAACATTGTAGTACGTAGCGTCGGGTCCAACAGAGTGGAGAATGAACGCGGTTGCCTTGAACTCGAACGCATCGCCGAAGGTGTCGCCAACGGTTTGGAAGCGACCGTAGGGTGAGAATGACTGATAAATGTATGTGTTGGCCCTTGCGGCGACATCGAATGCTGGGTCGACCGGGATAGGAGTATCAGTTTGCATACCCTGAGACGACGAGGCGGCCAGACGATTCTTGTAGATGAATGGGTCGTTAAGCCCAACCGAAGTCAGGTACGCCAGTGGTGTAGACAGGCGCTCAAGTACGAGGGGTTCCGTGTCGCTGTCGCGCAACGCGATTCCGAACCGGTGGCAGGCGGGATACACGTTGAAGTCCACGAAATAGGACTCGATGCCTGTCGTCATCGTGCGCATATCTGCTTTCACGCGCGCGACCTTTGACCTAGTTTGTGCTTCGAGGAAGTTGGGAACTGCGATGGCCGCGAGGATCGCGATGATCGCGACCACGATCAGCAGCTCGATTAGGGTAAATGCTCTTTTTTTCACTATCGTTTTCGCTCCAGGGGGGATTGCCTCTCAGGTGATCGGTATTCGTCGGGACGGGCTACGCTCCACGCAAGGAAAGTTTTACCCAGTCACAAAGACTTCACACACGCCACCCAAACAGACCAGTTTGGACCGTCGGTGCTCGCTACACAAGCAAAAAAATCAGCCTCCCGTTTCCGAGAGGCCGATTTCGTTTGTTTAGCGTTGTTCAATCGATTTCCTTAGAACATCATCCAATCGGAAACCGGTGACGGTGCTTCGATGCCGCTGTTCGTGCCGGGCGTGCCGACGGCAGCGGCATTGGCGTTGCCGGCTTCGACATCAAGCACTGTCCAGAATGTGCTCGGGCTGTCCATGCCGTCTGCGACCTGATCGCCAGTTCCCCAATCGCCGTTGTTCGGCATGGTTGCAAACACACGATAGACAACCTGATTGGCTGCGAAGTCGGTATCGTTGCCGTGGCGGTCACCGGCAAAGGTATCGATGATGGTGGTGCCATCGAACAGATCGTACTCGTCGTTACCATTGTGACCAACGCCCGAGTTGTATTGGTCAGCTGTTCCGAAGATCGGATCGTAGTCAGTCGAGTTGTTAGCGATGACAAAAAAGCCGCCGGCGGGAACGGTGCCGGAAACGTCGACATCGGTACCCGAAACATTCGCGTTTGAGTAGCGACGAAGGACAACGTCGACAGGTGTGTCGAGGTCTACGGCAGTAGCGCCAGCGTTGTAGATTTCAACGTACTTCAGGCTGCTGGAGCCTTCAAACACCTCAGAGATATAGAGGTCTGATGCGTCCGCCGAAACTGAACCGGCGATGGCTGCCATGATAATGATTCCTAGTGTCTTGCGCATTCAATGCTCCTTGCTGGGGGGATAATGCACTCTTTTCTCGGTGCACTGGGTTGATTATCCGCCCGCAATCCCTGCCTACGTCAAGCCGGATTGGAGGCTGTAAATGCGTGGACAGTTCCAATTGTCCCCCCCGATCAGATTGAAAAAACTCGCCTTGGAACCTGGGATTCCCTTCTAATTTGCTACGTTTTTTTACAGTCGCCTGCGTGATCTTGACGTTTTCTATCGCCGTTGGCGGTCGCGCGTCGGGTGTACGAATTCACTTCACTGCCACAGAGACTCAGGGCGTCTCCCCGCTCGTCGTCGGATTTGATGCGGGAGAGGCTGCCGAAGGGCGAGAGTTCAACTGGGACTTTGGCGACGGGTCGGCGAGCGGCGCCCCCTCCCCCCGCCATGTCTTCTACGTCGCCCGGGGAGAGGCAATCTTCGACGTCACCCTCACGGTCACCAACCCCGACGACGGCTCCACCACCACCAGCGAGCAGCCGATCATCGTCTCGGCGAGGGAGCACTTTCGGGCTCCCGATCAACCGCGCGTTCAGCTCGCATCGCGGCCAGCTGGCGACGGGCGCCTGCTCCTCGACGCCTCCGACAGCAGTTCCGCCAACGGCGAGGTGGTCCGCTATGTCTGGCAGTTCGTTGGCGACGGGCCGCCAGTCGTCACCACCGAGCCGGAGCTCGATGTCGCCGCTCCAGGTAGCTCCCAAGACCTGATCCTCACCATCACGGACGAACTCAATGTCTCCGCGACGCACCGCTACCGTGTGAGCGGCGGCGCACCGATCATCACGCCGCTGGGGGGGAGCTCTCCGCTGCGGCGCC